>JANNVO010000177.1:0-10446 GCA_031414475.1 Rickettsiales bacterium | reverse complement strand
AACGATTATCTCGCCCTTTTCAGGAACACAACCAGAAATAGCCATAACTAATCCACCTATTGTATCAATCTCTTCACTTTCATGGTTTAGTTTAAGGCCAATCGCTTCCTCTATATTTTCGATTTCCACACGTGCGCTTGTAATGATAAGCCCTGGACGTATTATCTTATAACTATCTTCATCGGTATCTATATCATGTTCATCATCAATCCTACCGACGATTTCTTCAATTATATCTTCGATTGTTACTAACCCATCAGTACCACCATACTCATCAACTACAACAGCTATGTGAGTCCGAGTTATCTGCATTTGAGCTAACAAGTCGATAAGCTTCATCGAATGTGGAGAAATAATGTGTTTTCTTATTAACTTCTTTAAGCTGACTTTTTTAGAACCAGCAATAACTGCAAACAAATCTTTAATATGAATAAAGCCTGAAATATTATCCAAACCTCCTTTATAAATTAAAGTCCTGGTATGTCCGTGCTCTAAAATTGCTTTACATAAGTCCTCTAATTTTGAGTCAATACTGATTGAGGCAATATCTGATCGTGGGATCATTACATCCTCTACCGTTTTTTCAGCAAAATCTTTTAAATTAGAGATTATTTCACGACCAGTTATTAAATGTGTACTACCAAAGGAATAATTATCTTTGGCGAAATCACTTATCTGGTCTTGCTTACTTTTTTTTATAAAAATATTTGTGAAAAAATTTCTGATTTTTGAAGTTTTCTTATTAGCTAAATTTTTTCGGAGCGAATGACTTTCTTTATCTAACGATTTGGGCATAAATATGTAATTTAAATGGTTTTTAATTTTCAATATGGAGACTTAATACCAATGGTTTTCAAAATTTCTATTTCTATGGATTCCATTGCCTCTGCTTCATTATCCTTAATATGATCGTATCCAATTAGATGCAGTATAGCATGAATCACTAAATGTTTAAAATGATCTTGAAAACTAATCAATTTATTTTTGGCTTCTAGGGCAATTACTTCATATCCGAATGCTATATCACCTAGATACATATAATCACTATCTGGTATAAATTCAACTATTTTACGCCAGTCTATTTCAACATCAGGAAAAGATAAGACATTTGTTGCTTTGTCTTTTTTTCTGAATTGATCATTAAGAGAGTGCATTTGCTTATTACCGGCTAAGAGAATAGACAACTCAAATTCTTTCACTTTTGAAAAATTGCTGTATCTAGATAGAACCATAGACGCCATTTCAGAAAATAATAGCTCATCTATCTCTGGGTAATTATCCCACTCATCCAACTCTTTTGCGATCTCGACAATAATATTCATTAATTTGATTTTCTTCTATGACTCGTCTATTATAATCGTTTTACAATTAATATTAAAGCTGTTTAAACGCCAGTTTTGGATAAGAGATATGTACAATTTTAGGCAATTTTTTAGTGAAAAATATACATTTTTTGATAAAATAGCTTACCCTATTTTAAGAAAAAAGTGTTTTTTGCAGCAAAAGAGTGGCAAAATGGCGCATAGCTCTTATCCAAAACTGGCGTTTAAAACACACTAAGTTGGTATTACTTGAACTATGGCCGAAGGAGACGAAGAAGATAAAGACGCCAAAACCGAGGAACCGAGTCGAAAGAAACTCGAGGATGCGGTAAAAAAAGGCCAAGTAGTAAACTCAAAAGAGGTAACTAGCTTTATTGTGTTTTTACTTCTAACACTAATCACAATATGGGTTGTACCAGAAATCATGTTATCACTGAGCAATACGCTCAGATTTTTTGTTGAGAATGCAGGTAATATCCCTATGGATCAAGGGATGCTTGATATATTACTACCAACCGTAATGAAAAAAACTCTGCTATACCTGACGCCAATTTTTCTTGTGGTAATAATCTCAGCTTTAGCATCTTCCTACTTTCAGTCTGGTGAGTTTATCTTTACCAGTGAAACCATTCAACCAAAGCTGTCTAAGCTATCTATAATGAAGGGCTTTAAGCGAATCGTTTCGATGAAAAGTTTTGTTGAGTTTATTAAAGGTATTTTTAAAATTTCATTAGTTGGTGCACTTGTCTTGCTAATTATTCTTGCAGACGTAAAAGAGCTCAGTCAATACCAGGAGCTTTCGATCGCAGGGATACTAGATCAACTCATGACTATGGTTAAACACATTCTTATTCTGGTTACAATAATTATGGCTGTAATTGCTTCAGTTGACTTTGCTTACCAAAGCTATGAACACTACACAGAACTCAAAATGACCAAGCAGGAGGTCAAAGATGAATATAAGCAATCTGAAGGTAACCCAGAAATAAAACAAAAACTGCGTAGTTTAAGGCGCAGTCAGGCTAAAAAGAGAATCAAACTTACTGTACCTCAAGCGACTGTTGTTATAACCAACCCAGAACACTATGCCATTGCTTTAAAATACGAAGCTGGAGCTGGATTCGCACCAGTATGCGTTGCAAAGGGTTTAGACCTAATTGCGCAGACTATCAAAGAGATAGCGAAAGAATCTAGCATACCTATTGTTGAAAACCCACCGCTTGCTAGGGCTTTGTATAAGGATGTAAAAATAGACGAAGAAATACCTATTGATCATTTTGAAGAGGTTGCTAAGATTATTTCATACGTTATGTCACTAGAAGAAAAAACAAAACAAAAGAAGAGATAAAATATGACACTGATATCGCCATCGATACTCTCGGCTGATTTTTGCAATTTAAGAGCTGAAATAGGAGCTTTAGAAGATGCTGGCGCAGACATGATTCACATTGATGTTATGGATGGTCATTTTGTGCCTAACCTAACTTTTGGTCCAGATGTAATCAAAGCGTTAAAGAAGCATGCATCCAAACCTTTTGATGTGCATTTAATGATCGAGCAACCAGAGAAATGGATTAAAACCTACGTTGAAGCCGGAGCTGATATAGTAACAATTCATCCTGAAGCAACCACCCATCTTGACAGAACTATTTCTCAGATCAAATCTTATGATGGTGTAAAGGCTGGTATATCTCTTCTACCAACCACCTCAATTAATGTGCTTGAATTTGTTATAGATAAAATTGACCTAATCCTTGTTATGACTGTTAATCCTGGTTTTGGAGGGCAAAAATTTATGCCAAACCAACTTAAAAAAATATCTGCTATCTCTTCTATCATTAAAGGAACTGATATTATTCTTGCTGTAGATGGTGGCATTAATGATAAAACTGGAGAACTATGCACACAAGCTGGAGCTAATATGTTGATTTCCGGTAATTATATTTTTTCTGGTGATTATAAAGAGCGGATAAATAACTTAAAAAAATAAACACAATGTCAGATTTACCTTATGGATTTGTATATCTTAGCTATGCCTGCCCAACTATTGTCCAAGATATAAAATATGCAACTGATAATAATTTTACTGGTGCTATAGTCCCAGGTTATGAAGCTCCAGTGGCAATATTAACTACAGATGGTGCGGAAGCTCTACGTCGAATTCAAAAGGAACTTAAAACTGAAGATTTAAGTTTACTAATTTGGGACGCTTATAGGCCAACACAAGCTGTAGATTATTTTCTTTCTTGGGAGAAAGTGCCAGATAATCAAGATATTAAGGCAAAGTATTATCCTGACTATGAAAAAGCAGAGCTTTTTAAAATTGGATTTATTGCACCAGGACATAGCTCACACAGTCGTGGATCGACTGTTGATTTGACGATTATAGATAAGAAAACTAATAAAGCTTTGGATATGGGTACTGATTTTGATTTCTTTGGTGAAAAATCATACACAGCAAATGTCCAGATATCTAAGCAAGCTAGGCAGAACCGGATTTTTTTAAAAGATATAATGGAAAAACATGGGTTCGAAGGTATTCCTCAAGAATGGTGGCACTATACTTTAAAAACAGAATCATTTCCTGATAAGTATTTTAATTTTATAGTTAAGTAGTGACGACAGCCCTATAACGCATTGAATCAAGTGCAGGATGACACGCGATTTACTATAGCAAAGAGAGTTGAATTGTAATTTGTTAATTTCAAAGTGAAGTTCGCGTATTACAATTCAACTGTCAAAGCTATATAGCAGAACCAAGTTCGGCATTGATTGAGCGCGCTATCTAGGACATTAAATATTCCATCCTATTAGTCAACATCATTTTCAGTGCTATGTTACCCAGCCTAATTAATATTTAAAAGAGAATATAATTATGTTTGGTAGTTTTTTAGCTAACGTTGGTGGCGCTATTGGAAAATATTTTGGCGGCGGCATTTTATCAACCATTGGCAGATATGGTGGACGATTATTAGGCAATTATCTTGATAATCAATGGATCAATAGAACAAAAACAGTTCATAAATTTACAAACGTCAAGGATAGTTTTTCTATATCGAATGCAAAGTACGGCACCCCTATTCCCTTAATATTTGGCCGAATGAGAGTTCCTGGCCAAATTATTTGGGCTGATCGAATCACTGAAAGAAGGCATACTTCAAGTACGTATAGTCATTTTAAGAATAAGCATCTGACTCTAGAACGGCAAATAACTGAGCTCGAATATTTTGCAAGCTTCGCTATGGCTATTTGCGAAGGCGAGATTTTAGATATTAGCAGAGTCTGGCATAGTGACGAATTGATTGATCTAAGCAGATACAAATTTAGGTTATATAAGGGAGATGAAGAACAATTTCCTGATCTTTTGATATCAGCAAAGTCCGAGGACCCATCACCAGCTTATAGAGGTCTTGCTTATATTGTTTTTGAAGAGCTCCCTCTTGCTGATTTTAATGATAATATTCCAAGTCTTACATTTGAAGTTACCAGAAAAGCTAATGTAACTAAGGATGCATCAGTTGAAGATTTAGTAAAGTCAATCGTCATGATTCCTGGATCTGGGGAATACGTGTACGACACCAAAATTCAAGAAAAGTCGGTAATCACTTCGTTTGGTGCTGTAATATCTACTACAAAGATTAATTCTCATAATCATTATAATATCGCAAATAGTGTCTATAGCCTTAATCAGCTACAAATGACTTGTGAAAATATACAATGGGTTTCTCCCGTTATATGTTGGTTTGGCAATAACCTAGATGCTAGTGAATGTATTATTAGACCAGCAGTTGAATTTAAAGAAAAAGGCTTAAAATACTCCGAAGAATGGATAGTAGGGAAATATAATCGAGATACTGCATATGAAATAACTAAAGATGAACACCAAAACCCAACTTATGGGGGAAGCGTCAACGATGCAAGTGTTGTTAGATATCTGATTGAGCTTAAATCAAGAAAATTAAAGATCATGTTTAACCCTATGTTTTTCCTTGATGTTCATCAAAAACCTTGGCGTGGCAGATTAACCTGCGAAGCAAAATATATTGTAAATTTTTTTGAGCGAGAACATGGTTACAATGATTTTATTATACATTATGCAAAGCTAGTAAAAGATCATGTCGATTCATTCATCATTGGCTCAGAATTGATAGGGCTAACAAAAATCAATATTAGCAATACATTTCCAGCAGTTGATGAATTAATAAAACTAGCACAAAAAGTAAAGCAAATTGTTGGAACTAACGTTCTTGTTTCTTACGCTGCAGACTGGTCAGAATATCATCACACTGATGGTGGATGGTTTAATCTTGATCCACTTTGGGCCTCAAAAGATATCGATTTTGTTGGTATTGACGCATATTTCCCCGTTACTGATTCTGCGTCATCAGCAATTACTCCCGAAGAAATTGCAGTTGGCTGGACAAAGGGTGAAGGATACGACTATTACATAGATCCAAAAAATCGTAATATAAAACACCGACTGGACCCAGCATATGCATGGAAAAATTTGAGATACTGGTGGGAAAATACTCACAAAAATCCTGATAAAAATAATACTGCTTGGACGCCCAGAGCTAAGCCAATTTGGTTTACTGAGTTCGGGTTTCCATCAATTGATAAAGCACCAAATCAACCAAATATATTCTTTGATCCAAAATGTATTGATGGTGGAGTGCCACTTTATTCAAATGGTGGAATTGATTTTTCAATCCAAAGAAGAGCCATTCGTGCTTTTTTGGAATATTGGCATACGCAAGAATATATTGGGCAAATGTTTCTATGGACTTGGGATGCAAGGCCCTACCCAGCATGGCCTCATATGAACATCTGGCGTGATGGATATTTATGGGAAAAAGGACATTGGGTAAATAATAAATTTGGCTCATCCAGTGTGGCTTCGATCATTCTTGAAATATCAAAAAAATGTGGCATTGATATTAATCGTGTCGAGGTAGCTTCTGTTGACCAACCAGTAGAGGGTTTTTTACTCAGTAATCGAATTACAGCTATTGATGCAATAAATACTCTTCGTGCAGCATATTTCTTTGATATTAATGCTAATGATCGCGATATAATAGCCTTTGTAAGCAGAGAGTCTGGAAGGGAAATCCTTGTCAACTCTTCTGAATGCTTAAAGCTGTCAAATAATTCTTTTATTGAAGAAATAGAGATACCAAAGAGCTTAACGCTCAAAGAAATTGATTTATACTTCATAAATCAAGACGATAATTACAACACTGCATACAAGTATATCAACAATGAGACAAGCTCTTATGCTAACAAGGTAACCATGCGTCTACCGATTGCAATGACATCACTTGAAGCTCAAAGAATTTGCAAAATGATCCTTAAAAATTCTCATTATGAAGATAGAGTACTTAAATTTGCCTTAAACAGTTTTGATCTAAAATTAAAACCCAGCGATTTTGTTACATTCAACTACCAAAACAAAAGATACTCCATCAGGGTAATTAGCATAGTTTTACAAAATTTACAAATGATAGTTACTGGGATTGTTGACGACAAGCATTCCTACTCTAAGATGCCATTCGCAAAGAACAAATTAAACACCGAGTTCAAATCAATTAAGGAAGCAAAATTAATTATTCTCGATCTTCCATTTTCTTTAAGTGGAACAAATATGCCCGAGTTATACGCTTATTTTCAAGGAATATCAAATTCTCCTTTATATGCAAAACTCAGTAATGATATTAGCGAAAACTGGAACAGAGTTACCACCATCTTGCCATCAAATTCAATCGGAACAGTCGTAAGCTTCGAGCAAACCTTAGAAGCAAATATCTTTCACATTGACGAGAAAAATTTTGTGCTTGTCAGCTCTGATGATCTAGACATACCAAATTCCGATAATAATTGGAGATATGCAATGGTTGGTAACGAATTGATTTGCTTTAAGTATATTGAAAAAATGGAGACTAATTTATATAAAATTTCATACCTAACTAGAGGGGTAATGGGCAGTGAGCAATATATAAGAGAACATATTTCAGGAGAAAATTTTATCTTATTAAATTCTGAGATCAACACAATTCCTATATCAGAAAAATTACTAGACCAGTCTATAGACTTTAAATGCTACGATTGTGAAATCTCCATTATTTATCAAAACAAAGCACAACAACCGCTTTCTCCCTACATAACTAGACAAGAATTAATAAGTTCAAATTTATTCTTAAGCTGGGTGTCACGCGATAAGGATGATGGAAATTGGCAATTCTCATCAATAAAAAAATCTTATCAGTTTACTATAATCGTTACTGCGGCAGGTCAAGAGATGATCTTTACTACTGATTTATATGAAATTGTTATAGATATGAAGTCACTTGATATTAGTCACGGGTATAAAATTGCTATAATTGCAAAATAGTAAATTCATCCTGAACAAAACACAGTCATATCGGGCTTGACCCAGTATCTCAGGCAACAGAAGGAGATCCTAGGCCAAGAGGAGGCAAGGCTTTGCCAAATCAAGTTCAGGATGACCGTCCTTTTACAAGGATGACTCGCTGTTATATTTTTTTGAATGGCCACATAACTAAGTTACTCGTCGCCATAATAGTTTTTACATAATTAATTTAATCAGAGACAGATATGAAAACTACAAATTTTTCTATGGATCTTATGGTTCCATCACAATCAAACAAGGATATTGTCTTTAATGAAGCTTTGTTAAAAATTGATAGCTTTATGAATTTCAGTGTGGTTGATTTTATTGATTACAAACCAGAACAATTAAAAAATGGAGAAAAATTTATTATCTCGAGCGGAGAACATAAAGACAAAATATGCTACAAACCATTAAACTCCAAAGTAGTACTGTTACAAGAACCAAAACTTGGGATGGTGGTGTTTATCATAAAAACACGTTGTTTTCTTATATTTGCAGACAATGAGTGGAAAAAAATATCCCTACCAGATGCAAAACCAGAGAAGCTAGTCACCCAACACCAATTTATTGGTATTAATCAAAAATTTTCAATCTCTCCCAAACAGTCTCATCACTATTTATATCTTAATTCAGATACTGAGATTGATATGGGACAAGTTATAAGTCCTGAAATTTCTATTATTATAAAACAATCATCCACTGATTTATTTAATATAAAGTGGCCAGCAAATATTCTTTGGGAGAAAAAACAACAACATGTTATGAGCCAATCTAAAAATTCAATGGATTTAATTAAACTATATCAACTCCCCGAGAGTCAACATTTTCTTGGAAAAATTATTGCCCAAAATTTCAGTTATTAAAGGTTAAATTTATGATTACATTACTTGCATCAATTGCCGGCTTTATTAGTTCTATAGTTCCAGAATTTATTAAATATTTTAAGGACATAAATGACAAAAAACATGAACTTAATATTCTTGATAGACAAATAGAATATAACAAAGTAAATGCATCAAAAACTCTAGAGGAAATACATGTTTCTAGAGATATTTTAGAACAAGCCTCTTTATATTCTACATACAAAACCGACATTAAGTGGGTGGATATGCTAAATGGCTCTGTAAGACCTATGCTTGCATATAGCTTTTTCTTTATGTATATGTCGGTAAAATATTTACAATATAAAGCCATATCTGCTTCAGCTCATGTAATTGAATATTTAAGCGTAATATGGACTATTGATGATCAGGCAATTTTTGCTGGCGTGATTAGTTTTTACTATGGTCAAAGGACTTTCAAGAATTTCTGGAAAAATAAATATACTGAATCAAAGTAAGTAATATAAAAATATGCACAGATTTACAAACATCAAAGGTATTGAATTAATAAAACATTTTGAAGGTTTTAAAGCAGAATCTTATATTTGTGCCGGTGGTCATTTAACCATCGGCTATGGGCATAAAATCCAAGATGGAGAAAAGTTTGGAACTATATCTTTGATAGAAGCAGAAGATACCCTTGCAAAAGATTTACTTTGTGCTGAGAGAGCTGTGATAAAATACATCGATACATTGTTACATGACAATCAATTCGCAGCACTAGTTTCTTTTACATTCAACATAGGAGGCGCAGCACTGCAACGTTCAACTCTCAGGCAAAAAGTTAATTATGGCCTAAATAAAGAAGCTGGAAGAGAGTTCTTAAGGTGGGTATACGCTGGTGGAAAAAGACTACAAGGATTAGCTTTAAGACGAATAGCTGAAAGAAATTTATTTTTGGCAGATATTTAACCTAAGAGTCATGGCAAGTACTACTGAGAGGTGCATAGAAAAAAGTCATCCCGGGCTTGACCCGTGATCTCAGCAGGCGGAGAGAGATCTGTAAGTCAAGTTCAGGATGACTTTTATTCCTACTTATGTCTTGAAGCAACTTTTACAGTTTTCTTTGAAGGTTTGCCAGTTTTTTTAACAACTTTAACTTGGTGAGCTACTCCAAAATGCTTATCTAACAACTCCACCATGTGCCGATCGCGCACGGCACCACTTTTTCTTCCAGTTACGACGCCAATTAAACTTTTGTTACCTCTTGTTGCTACTGTAATAAGATTACAGCCAGCTGGTATGTGATACCCAGTTTTTAGGCCTTCAGCTCCAGGATACGTTGCAGTAACTCTGTTATGCCCATTAATTGTTTTCCCTTTATAAGTAAAACTTGTTTCACTGAAAAAATGGTAGTACTGAGGAAAATCACGCTTAATTGCAATGGATAGCTTGGCTAAATCAACTGCAGTTGTTACTTGTTTAGGGTTGTGCCAACCATCAGCGTTAGTGAAATTAGTATTTTTCATGCCAAGCTGATGTGCTCTAAGAGTCATTAAGCGTGCAAACTTACTTTCAGAACCATCTGCAATATTTTCTGCAACAACTCTGGATACATCATTGGCAGACTTAATAATTATAGCCCTTATTGAATCCTTGACACTTATTTTTTCTCCTGGCTGCACATATAGTTTTAAAGGCAACGCTTGAGATGCATATTTAGAAACATAAAACTTATCATTCATTTCTATTTTGCCAGATTCCAGAGCTTCAAAAAGCATGTACATAGTCATGACTTTAGTCAATGATGCTGGATAAATTATTTCTTTTGAATTACTTGCATGAAGAACCTTACCAGTTTTGCCATCAACGATTAAGCTTGTTTGTATAGGTG
>JANNVO010000176.1:0-9480 GCA_031414475.1 Rickettsiales bacterium | reverse complement strand
CACTTAATGCGCTACTTGCAGCAAAAAGGATCGATGATGGACAGCATATCCTCCTAACAACTCAAAAAAAACAGGACCTTGAAGAACCGGGGAGCCATGATTTATTTCGAGTCGGTGTACTAGCTAAAATTATTCAAACAGTGAAATTACCAAATAATAATGCCAAAATACTTATAGAAGCAATTAATCGAGTAAAGCTTACAAATATCACTGGCGATGATATGTTCCTATCTGACTATACCATTATCCCAGATAAAGAAGTAGATAACCTAGAGATGCTAAACGATGCCACTATAGCTGTTATTGAGTCTTTCAAGGAATATGCAAGAGCCAATAAAAAAATTAATTTGGAGATATTAAACATTCTTACCGAGCAAAGAAATCCAAGTTATATTACAAATATAATTGCTTCTCACCTAACTTCAAAAATTGATTTTAAACAATCTCTCCTTGAACAAACGGATATTCAAAAACGCGCCGAGCTATTGCTTGAGATTATCACATCTGAGAATGCTCAGATGGACACAGAACAAATAGTTCAACAAAGGGTGAAAAAACAAATTGAAAAAACTCAAAGAGAGTTTTATTTAAACGAACAAATGAAAGCCATTCAACAAGAGATGGATGGCAGCAATGATAAGTCTGATTTTTTTGATTTGGAGAAGAAAATCAAAAAACTGAAGCTTTCCACTGAAGCAAAAGAAAAAGCAGCCGCTGAGCTCAAAAAACTTAAGATGATGAATCAACTTTCAGCTGAATCTTCGGTTGTTAGGAACTATCTTGATACACTTCTTTCATTACCATGGGGAAAACAAAGCAAAAGCTCTATTCAAATCAACAAAACTGAAGAAATTCTTGATCGCGACCATTACGGACTAAAAAAAGTCAAAGAACGGATTGTAGAATATCTTTCTGTCCTAAAAAGATCGCGTAAAATAAGGGGTCCTATTTTGTGCCTTATTGGCCCTCCAGGTGTTGGCAAAACCTCACTTGTAAAATCTATTGCTGAAGCAATGGATAGAAAATATACCAAATTCGCCTTGGGCGGAGTCAGAGACGAAGCAGAGATTAGAGGTCATAGAAAAACTTATCTAGGTTCTATGCCAGGCAAAATTATTACTTTGCTCAAAAAATCAAAGGTTGATAATCCGGTTATGTTGCTGGATGAAATAGACAAAATGAGTGCTGACTTTAGAGGAGATCCAGCATCAGCATTGCTTGAAGTGCTAGACCCAGAACAAAATTCACATTTTGTTGATCACTATTTAGAGGTTGAATACGATCTATCGAATATTATATTCATTGCAACTGCAAACTCATATGACCTACCACGCGCCCTACTTGATCGTATGGAAATAATTAATATTGCTGGTTATATTGAAGAAGAAAAACTAGAAATAGCAAAAAATCATCTCGTGACTAAACAACTAAAGATGCACGGTATGAAATCTCATGAACTAATTATACCTGATGACACTATTTTAGAATTAATTAGATATTATACCAAAGAATCTGGTGTCAGATCTCTTGAGCGTGAGATTGGTGCTATTGCTAGAAAAGTATTAACAAGGATTCTTAAGAACAAAGACCTAAAAACTGTAACAGTTACCCCAAAAGATCTAGAAGAATATATCGGAGTAAAAAAATATCGTTTTGGTTTAGCAGAAACAGAAGATCAAATTGGTACCACAACTGGTCTTGCTTACACCGAAGTTGGAGGCGATTTATTAAGTATTGAAGCGGCCTGCTTTAAAGGTAAAGGAGGCATTAAGTCAACTGGTAAACTAGGCGAAGTGATGAAAGAGTCAGCTGAAGCGGCTTATAGCTGCTTCCTTTCAAAAGCTAAAGACCTAGGGCTAAAAGAAAGTGAGTACAAAGAATTTGACATACATCTTCATGTACCCGAGGGAGCAACTCCAAAAGATGGACCTTCAGCAGGTATTGCAATTTATACGACTTTAGTGTCGCTCATGACAAAAAATCCCGTTAACAGAAATGTGGCAATGACTGGCGAAATAACTCTGCGTGGTAAGGTGTTACCTATCGGCGGATTAAAAGAAAAACTTCTTGCTGCAGTCAGAGGTGGGATTAAAACCGTTCTTATTCCTGAGGAAAATGTAAAAGATTTAAAGGATATTCCAACTAATATTAAAGATAATATAGAAATTATTCCTGTGTCTAATATTGATCAGGTACTCGAACACGCTTTAGTGAGAAAATCTAAAAAAGGTACAGTTGTCCAAAAATAGAAGAAGTATTAAACTCAGCACTTAGACTTCATACTAGCACTTGATGATTTCGCTTCTTGATAAAATAACTATAGAATTTAATAATTTTATTCTAAATCGGGAAGAGCTAAGAGCGTCATTGAAGGCTTTGTGCAGTGTCGCAATGCTCAAGACTAATACATTTTCTGAAGAAGCACAAAAGGTTTTAACTAGCTTCAAAAACACTATAAATAGCATCTTATAAATCAGGGATTAATAGTTCTAGAAGGCGATCTCCTACATAAACAATTTGATGAACGTGGCTATGGATGATATGAGCATTCGACTAACCACACGACAAGATGTTCATGTTATTTGATGAGATACCTGGTATTCATTATATTGCAATACTTGGGAACGAAGAGTCTAGTTTTTGATCAGAAAAATAAAGTAGAAATAAAACTTTGTAAAAAACAAGGCTCGTACAAATTTATATGGCACTGTTCCTTATTTTGATTTAACCTAGCGATTGATATTAGACGTTAAGTAGTAGGTTAAAAGTGAAATAAAAAATCACACAATATACCCTACCATTTTCATGTTCTTTAGCAAGTGGCGAGGAACAGTTACTGACCTATGGTCTTTTCAGTGACTACTCTAATTCTCTAATCGCCATGCTGAAATAAACTCCATCATTCAGTTTGAATTTACGAAAATCGAAGCTTTCAAATATGATTCCTGGCAATGGCTCCATTTTGATGGTGAGCGACTCTAGAAGGCTATTTTGTTCAATATACCCCTCAAAAGTGATATTCTCTGGTAGTTTTTTGGACGTATCCTCAAAACTAAAAAAGCGAATTTCGTATTTTTTATTACCAATCACAATTATTTTACCAACTATAGCAGGATTTACCGCCTTCATAGGTCTACTTTTAGCTATTTCTGGAGAGGCAATAAGCAAATCCTTAAACTTTATTGATCCTTCCTTAAGTTCAACTGAAACTGATGAAGCGGCAAAAGTAGGTGTAAACGAACAAAAACATGCTAAGACCAAAAGAAAACTATAAATGCTTTTCATATTTATTACTAATTTTAAGATTGATATAATATTTGACGAAACTCTTCTACAACTTGTTTATAGAGCTTTAATTTGAATGGTATGACATCAGTCAGAAGTTCATCAAAATTTACCCATTTCCACTGATCAAACTCAGGATGCAGCGTTTTAATATCAATATCACTATCTTTCCCGGTGAACCGAATTAAGAACCATTTCTGCTTTTGGCCACAATATTTACCATCCCACAGCTTTGGAATAAGAAAATCTGGAACACGATAGCTATACCAATTTTTGCTTTCAGCAATTATATGCCCAGCACCACAACCTATTTCTTCTTCCATCTCTCGCATAGCTGCACTACTCGGCGTCTCGCCAAGATCTATACCACCTTGAGGCATTTGCCAGCCATTAGCTTTCGAATCTATTCTCTTGCCAACAAAGACTCTATCTTTTTTATCAATTATCATCATGCCAACACCAGGACGAAAAGGCAGATTCGATAATTCTTTATTTTCTGGCCTATTATTAAAATCTGTCTTCACGAATTATACTCCTTGAGTAACTCAGAAACAGGTACCAACTGAATCCCTTTTTTATTAAGCGTTGGAATCCAATCCCTAATCATTTCTATTGTTAAAGTAAATCCTTGAGCATAACCAAGAGCAATACCATCATTTGTTGCAACTCTAATCAATTCCTCTAGTTGGCTCCGAATTGAATCCTTATCAGGTTCCTCATCAATTATTATATTAGTAGGAATAACATTTTTATGCGAAGAAATATGAGCTGGTACCCCTCTGGCTAAACCTTTACCTAAAATAAATATCAAATTTTTATCATCTAATTGATCAAAAATCATTTCTGATGCATTCATATCGTCTGTGAACACTTCCTTGTAACTAGAGTAAACACCGTCATAGCGAGCCTGAGAATTTAATATCACATTCAATCGCACTTCATTCTCTTCTAGTGCTAAATTATTCATCAAAGCGTACTTACCAGGATTGTCTAGAGCCTTACTAGTCTGAAGAGGTAAGTATAAATATACCTCATGTCCTTTACCTTGAGCTTTATGCAATAGAGGCTTTAAACTTTGAGTATATGGCAAAAACCCAAGACCACACTGTGTTGGTAAAGTGAGTGCTAGCTCAGTTGAACGTCTATTTAATCCTAAATTAGTCACTACAATTGAAATTTTTGGCTTCCCTGAGTAAACCCTTTTTTTCTTAATTGATAGCTCTTTATTAGCGTTTTTACTAGTTAATAACTCATCAGATTTAGCAAGTATTTGCTCTGTCGCTTCTATCAAACTATCTGGCTTTGGTGGAACATCTATTGAGGCAAGCTCCAAATCAACTTCCTTAGCTTCTTCTGAAGTATCGGCCACTTGTTTTTGCAGACCGACATAATCAGCTTCTATTTCATTGGTAATAAAAGGTAGGCTAGCCATGGAGTAAGTACGGTATTGACCAAGCTGCGTAGCTCTTGCAATTTGACTAGGTCTTACAGACACAAGCCAATATATTACTAAAGAAAGTAATATCGCACCAAGCGTTATATTACAGCCTAAAAGATATAGCTTCACTTTAGCCTTTAATTTCGGATCTTTTATCATGCTCTAGTTTTTTTTATAGTTCACGCTTAACCCTCTAATCAAGTCATACGCTCTTGCATACTGATAATCCTCTTTATATTTATCTGACATAGGATGCTCTTTCACATCATCAGACTTTTTCTCATCAGATTTTTCTTCTGTATTATATTTCTTTAAATAACTTTTTACCGATGAACTAGTAAAAGATTTTTCTTTACTTTCTTTTTCAGCGAACTCCACTTTTGCATTTTCTATATATAAATCTGGCTCAATACCTTTACCATTTATTGACCGGCCACTTGGTGTGAAATATTTAGCCGTAGTCAACTTCACCGCAGCCCTCTTACTTATCTGAGTAAATGTTTGCACTAAACCTTTACCAAACGAGGTAGTACCGACAATAATTGCTCTCTTGTGATCCTGCAAGGCTCCAGCCACAATCTCAGCAGCAGATGCTGTACCAGAATTAACAAGAACTACTGTTGGAACATTTGGGGCTTTAGAAACAAATCTCCCAGCAGAAATAACGCTGTCATTTGAGTTATCTCTTCCTCGAATCGAAACGATTGTTCCATGGTCAATGAAATATTCACAAACAGCGACTGCTTGATCAAGCAGCCCACCTGGATTACTCCGTACATCAAGAATAATACCCTTTAAATTTTTCTTCTTTTTCTGGAGTTTTTTCTCAATCTCATCAACAGCTTTTTTGAGCTCAGTAGTAGTTTGATTATTAAAAGCAACTATCCTGATGTAACCCACACCACCATTATCATCTTCTTCAATATCAAATTTAATTGGTTTTATTTTTACAATTTCACGCGTAAGTTCAATTTCTTTCGTAGTATTCTCTTCTTCTTTTACAACAAGAAGATTCAGCTTGCTTCCAGGCTCGCCTCTCATTTCTTTTACAGCCTTATTAAAACCAATGTTGGAAACAAGTTGGCCATTTACGCCAATTATATAATCTCCAGCTCTAATGCCAGCCTTGTAAGCAGGCAAATCATCAATCGGCGTAATAACTTTCACCGCTCCACTATCAAAAATGATCTCAACACCGATGCCTCCGAATTCACCGTCTGTTTGAGTTATAAAAAACTCTAGATCATCATCTGTAAAATATCCTGAATATGGATCAAGCGATCTGAGCATTCCATTTATCGCTTCATCTGTCATTTCCTGACGATTAGGCACTTGCATATAATCTTTCTCTATTCTTTGAAAAACATCCTGAAATTGCCTGAAATAATAGCTATCTGGGTGATTATCAACTTCAACCTTTTTATCTTCTACAGCAAAAGATACCGTAGCAATTAATATTAAAAAAACTGTAGTAACAAATTTAAACATACAACTCAATCTCCTTATAATTTTTTGCAAGAGCTTGCTCTTGAATGAATTGAAATCTTTTTTCTGGCTTTTTGCCCATTAAGTTATCCACTATTGTATCTATATTTTCAAAGTCATCTACACTTACTTTATAAAGCATACGTGTTTTAGGATTCATTGTAGTCTCTTTTAGCTGCGGCGGTGTCATTTCACCAAGACCTTTAAAGCGTCCTAGTTCTACTTTTTTCCTATCTTTTGAAAGTTCTTTCATTAGCTTTTCTTTTTGCTCATCATTAGCGGCATAAAATGTTTTAGTACCTTTTACTAAACGATACAGCGGCGGACGCGCTAAATACAAGTGGCCATTTTCAATTAACTTACGCATACGCAAATAGAAAAAGGTCATCAATAACGCGCAGATATGTGCACCATCAACATCAGCATCAGTCATAATTATTACTTTTTCATATCGCAAATCTTCTTCTTTATAGTGACTCATAGAACCACAATTTAAAGCAACCTCTAGATCCTGAATCTCTTGATTAGCTAAGATTTTATGTATAGGCGCGTTTGCAACGTTCAATATCTTGCCACGCAAGGGGAGAACAGCTTGGATAAGACGATCACGCGCTTGCTTAGCTGATCCTCCAGCAGAGTCTCCTTCAACTAAAAATAGCTCTGTGCCTTTAGCATTAGTACTACTGCAGTCTGCAAGTTTACCTGGTAAACGGAGTTTTTGTACAGCAGTTTTTCGGCTAACACTACGTTCATTTTTTCTACTCAAACGATATTCTGCATTATTAATAAAATGCTCAATTAACTTATCTGATGACTTTTTATTACCGCTGAGCCAATGATCAAAATGATCTTTAAATACATTTTCAATATGTTTAGCAATCCCGTTAGAAACCAGCTTTTCTTTTGTTTGACCTTGAAAAACTGGATCCTTGATAAAAACTGAGAGCATAAAGCATGCAGACTCCAGCACGTCTTCAGGAGCAACTTGGGACACTTTTTTATGCCCTACCGTTTCTCCATAAATTTTTATCCCTCTAAGCAACGCAGCTCTTACACCTTGTTCATGAGTACCACCTAGCGGAGTTGGAATGGTATTACAATATGACTTAATGAAGTTATCTCGCTCATGCCAACAAACGGCCCACTCCACTTTGATATTTTCAGAGGCAATTTCAGCATTTCCTGAAAATATTTCTTCACCAATAATTTGATTTTTATCGAGTTTAGAGTCAAGATAATCCCTCAATCCACCAGGAAAGTGAATCACATCCGATAACGGAACCTCATTCGATAAAATAAGCTCAAGGCAGCAACTCCAATGAATCTCTACACCCTTATACAAATAAGCTTTAGACTTAGCTAAATCATACACTTTTTTGGGCCTTAACTTTAATGATTTGCCAAAGATTTCTGGATCAGGAGTAAATGTAATTTTAGTACCCCTTAACTTCTTAGCAACAGTAGATTTTTCAAGCTTTGTAAGTGGCACCCCACGAGAATATTTTTGTGTATATACAGCCCCATCTCGGTAAACCTCAATATCTAAGGCTTCAGCTAGTGCATTTACTACAGATATTCCAACACCATGTAACCCACCAGAAGTTTGATAGGACTTGTCAGAAAATTTACCACCAGAATGAAGGGTCGTAAGTATCACCTCTAGAGCTGATTTCTTAGGAAATTTAGGATGATTATCTACTGGAATTCCTCTGCCATTATCACTAATGGATATCGAGCCATCAGACAACATTTCAATAGTAATTCTTGAAGCATAACCAGCTACAGCCTCATCCATAGAATTATCAAGCACTTCTGACACCAGATGATGCATTGACTCTTCATCTGTGCCACCAATATACATACCAGGACGCATACGAACAGGTTCGAGACCTTCTAAAACCTCTATATCACTTGCCGTATAGGAATTAACCTTAGTATTTTTCGTACTTGCACTAAAGCCAAATAAATCAGACACTTAAACCCAAAATTCTAATGATTACGTAATGTACAGAACTTACTCAATTTATGAGTAAAAAGCAAGGATAAGTGGAATTTGAGTTAGTATAAGGCCAATTTCCACAACTATTCAGTCCAATGTATAAATTATATAGTAATTGTATTGACAATAATTGCATATACAATTATCATATGATCATGAATAATAATTATCCAAGCAATCTAGAAGACCATCTTGGCTATTGGCTGCGTTGTCTTTCCAACTATATACACCATAACTTTGCAGCACTGCTAGCCGAGCATGATGTATCTGTTGCTCAATGGGTCGTGCTGCGTACGCTCTATGATAAGCAGAATATTTCTTTGAATGAGGCGGCAAGACTAGTTGGGGTGGATAATAGCTCGTTATCGCGCATGATAGAACGCCTGGTACAAAAAAGCCTAGTAAATAGGACCAATATCAATAAGGATCGCCGTTCCATACAACTATCACTTACCTCGGCAGGCAAAATCTTAGTTCCAAAATTGGCAAAACTAGCTGATCAGAACGACGAGTCCTTTTTTCGAATTTTCTCGACTCAAAAGCGTCAAGATCTACTAGATACTATTAAACAATTACTTGAAACCAATGGTTGGGATCAATCAATCCGTGGGAAAGACCGCATAGAATAGGAGGAACAAAGATGGATATAAAAATTATTAATGAATGCTCTCTGCTTTCACTCGCTGGAAAAATCACTTTTCCTGAAGTAGTAAAAAAGCTAGCTGATACTGGCACAGAACGATATACTATCGACTTAGTTGGTTTTAAAAAATTGTATTATGGAAGTAACGACCAAACCTATATAGGCTCTTTTGAATTTGAAGCTGCCAAAGTAGAGCAAAAATTTAACCAGGAAGAAATAAAGAAGATAATCGCTGATATTCAACAAAATAAAATCAATTACCAAACTTTTCTACACCGTATAATAGCCGCCGGTTGTACTCATTATGAGGTATTTATAACTGGTAAGAAAGCTATCTATTTTGGAAGAGATGGCAGCCACCACATCGAGCTATTTCCTTCTACGAAATAATATATAAAAATGCTTTCCCTCACTAATTTAGGATAGCGTAAGTTATCCCAAATTAGTATCCTAATATTTTGGCATAAATATTGCTTAGTAGTAAATGTTCTTTAATTAATTCGGTTAAACGAGAGAAAATTAAGATGCCTTTAACACTAGGAAATGATCTAACAGGTTTAGTATCAAGAGAAGTAGATGCAGCTGGAAACAAGGCAAGTGGTCTTGGTGCAAGCTTAACAACTGGTAACG
>JANNVO010000175.1:0-5945 GCA_031414475.1 Rickettsiales bacterium | reverse complement strand
AAAATCGATCTCATTTTGGCTTGGTCTTTCGCTTACTGCCGCAATGATTTCGAGATTGACTAAAAATTTTCAAGATTATTTTACCAATGTTGTCATTCAAAGAACTGGTGCTGAAATGTATACTGACGGAATTAAAAAATCACTCGATTTGCCTTATAACCATCTATTTTTCTGCCAATAAAATTTTCATTTGAAAAATAACGGAGATTTTCAGTAAATGTTGGATCTACTTCCTTTAAGTAAACAAATCCTTCCGGCAAAGCAAAAATCGACGGTACATTTATTACAATTATCATAATATATAATATTAGTAATTTTATACAGTGGTAAAATTTCCGTTCCATCCCAACTAGCCATCCATTTTTACATTAGTTTACTGCTGTATGATATCAATTTTCTTCTGATTTAAAAGAGAAAATAGACTTAACTGTTTTTTAGAAGGGATATAACTCTATCCTGATGTTCAAAGTAGAAATCCTCTAGTTTGTTCTATCTATAAAGGTTTAGCTGCCCAAGAGCATGATGACGTGACTTTTCTTTTGTGTTGGTTTTCTAAAAAATTTTAGTCGTTCACAACATGATCGCCCATTAATTTCAATGTTTCATCACTCGTCATGTCATTCAGGCTATCAGCCAATATACTTTGAGGACGATGATGGCAAATATCATCTAGAGTTAAATACTTAAAACAGACTACAGAACAGTCCGCGCCTAGTTCGGGAATAACCTGGAAATTCTTACAAACTCCTGCTAAACGCAAATAATCCAGCTCAATAAAAGAATCCAATGCAACTGTAGGATCGTATCGCTCATTTCCGTCTGCTTTATCAGCCATCAACGCCTTAAAAAGCTTGGTATCTAGTTGATAATATTTCAACGATAGAATTGATGGCTCTACTCCTTTTTCTGAAAATTCTCGTATTTCTCCTGTAATTGATTTTAACTTAGTATCAGCAAAATTAATCATTTTGCCAAAGATGTTTACACGTAAAGAACTCATATCCCCGAATGGAGAGTTAATGATTAGTGCTCCTTTTGCTTGAACTAAGTTATCCAAATAAGCTTGAGTAACAGTCCTTAAATTATTTAAGTCTGCAAAATTTTCTGCTGTATGAGATAAAGCATTATTCTCTATAGTCATATTATCAATATTAAATAACTGATGGACGTCAAATTCTCCTGTTTTAAATGAGTCAATTTGTGCTATTTTTACAGAAACAAACCTACTAATCGCTAATGGTTGATTTATATTCGCTAATGGTTGATTTATACCCAGGGTATTAAGCGCTTCAAGGACTTCCTCCAGTATCTTTGAGATGGCCTCTAAATACTTAGCACCTATTAACATGGCGTTGTTTAGGTATACAGGATTTGAAAAAGCTTTTTTACCGTCTATATCTATAGCTCGTTTCATTTTTTAATACTTATTTTTTTATATAATTTTTTGCAACCCTTAAGTAAAAGCATCGTATCGTTATTTGCGTTCACCCTATCAATTACGTTTTAGCAGAAGATACAGGCTAAAGCAAATTGAATATCTAACCTCAAGCCATGTGTTTGAAAAAGCGCTAGAAATGCTAAAAGCGCTAGAAATGCTAGATGAAGCTATTAAATTTGACCCTAATAAAATTAAGCTATTGATATTTGCACCTCTTACTTTCCATAATATCGATTATGTAACTTATATCTATGCATTCTATCTACTACCTCCTTCTGCTGTTTCTGGCGGTAGTATAGTAATAGTAAATAGTAATCGTCATCAGTAGTTATCAAAAGTATCAAAATCTGGCAGTAGTAATCGTCGGAATCGTCTATTTTTTGGACTGAAAATCAGGTTCAGCCCAAAACACACATCAGAAATTGTCTAATTGTCTATCAGAAATCGTCTTTACTTTCTTCATGAATGTTTCCTGTTGGTTTAACATCTGTTGAGCCTTCAAGAGAACCTTTTGTATTGGCAAAATTCACCGCCTCTAAGCTTTCAAGTAAAGACGCACCTTGTGGCAAATTTCCATCTTTATCCAATTCCCAGGCTTTTAATGGTTGATCGGCACCATTTTTCCAAAAGCCAAGTACTACTGCAGTTACACCATACATTTTACAAAGAGCTTTAAAACCAACTTGATTTGCTCGACAATTAGACGCTATTTTTACATAGTTCTCTTCACCCGGGAATGAAGATGCAATTTCTTCGTCACCATCACCATGCAATAATTTTGTAAGAAGTAGCTTCATTTTTTCTCTCTTAGAAAGAGGCTTTGAGGCTTTTTCTTGATCAACATAGCCTGCAATCTCACTAGTGGTTCCATGTTTTACAGATAAAATATTTATTTCCTCTGTTATTTTTGCTCCATTTTGAATTGCTAATTTTACCGCCGGAAGATATGCTTTGCCAGCACCAACAAAGAGTTTTAGCAGTTCACCATTATTATAATTAATATCAGCGCCGTTATCCACAAGAGCCTTAACAAATATAGCTTCACCAGTCATAAGAGCATTAACCATTTCCTGGACAACAACTTCTGATTTCATGTCAACATATTTTGAAACAGCTTTAACCAAGTCAACTAAATGTTCACTACCAAAAGCTTTGATAGATTGAATTAATCCAAATTCTACTTCCCCTTTGTTAGGAATAATAACGGTACACTTTGTGAATCCATGTTTTACAAGTTCTAAAGTCATTCTTTTGTTACCACAAAGTAATGCATTGGCCAGAGGAGAATCAAAGATTTGAATTGACCCTTTCTCAATAATTTTTCCTGGATAGTCTAAAACATTTAAATGATTTTCAAGGATGTAATCAAATAATAAGTCATTACCATGATTGATAGTGTAGCTTAATAAGGTAGTGCCATTATCTGCTTCAGTCGTCCCTATTCCATGTTTTGCCAATATTAAAGCAAATTGATTAGCTTTAGCTCCAATACCTCCTGGTATTAACCCTTTTATAACTAGTGATTCTAAAACTGTGATTCTCTCTTGTCCTAAAATGTTTGTCTTTATCCCTAAGCTTTCATCAGCAATAAATTTTTGAAAAACTTCAAGTGGTATTTGATCAAAATTCTCTACAAGATAATGAAGAAGTAGTTTATTTAGATCGTTTTTTAATATAGTACTTTGTAATTCAGAAGTTTTTTGATAATAAGCTTCAAGAAACTTTCCCTTTAAGATCTCGTAATGTTTATCAAGATTTTCTAGGGCGAGTTCAACGTTACCACCCAATGCTTTAGTTACTTCAACCAATCCTTTATCTTGA
This sequence comes from Rickettsiales bacterium, assembly GCA_031414475.1. Classification (GTDB taxonomy): domain Bacteria; phylum Pseudomonadota; class Alphaproteobacteria; order Rickettsiales; family Rickettsiaceae; genus Megaera_A. The sequence goes on along the minus strand of JANNVO010000175.1, from coordinate 2,686 downwards.
GCCATTTGTACTGCTGTTTTGCCAGCAAGTTTACCTGCTCTTCCATCCGCAATCATATGAGATGGAATCCCCGCTTTCACCCACGCTTCCAGCATACTAATATCAGAAGTACCTTGTTCAACTTGGTCAGTCAGCTTATGAAGTTCTGAAAAACCATTTGAGTCAAGTTGTGTTACATCTACTCCATGCTGTGCAAGCGCAACAAAGCCGGATAGGTTATTTTTTGCTATGACAAAATTGAGTGGTGTGAATTCAAGCTCGTCTACTATTACTATCTCTTCTAGGCTTCTTCCCTGAGCAACCCATGTATCCATAAGAGATGCTAATACTGCTGGGTTTTTCTCGTTGACAGAAATAAAATGCATAAACCCATTAAATATTTTCTCACAAATATCTACTCTAAAACTTGCTGCTTTAGGATTATTCACCGTAGTGGCAGCTAGCTCCATTGTTATATCAACAATTCCAAGCTTAGTTCTCGCGTAGTGTTGAATAAACTGACACTTAGCGATAAACTCTTGCTGCAAGTTCTCGTTATCCATATTATCCCAAACAGCTTGTGGATTTTTAATTCTATTGCCAAGATAAATTAGAAACTGTTCGCCAAATACATTTTGATCAAAAATATCATTCAAATCTGGTATTTTTTCTGCTCTTTTCATTTGTGCTTTACCCGTTAAAAGTTAAATATTTTTTACATTGTAAAATAATCATGAAAAAAAACAACAACAACACACCTAATCAATAATTAAAATTTATATATTTATTAATTAAATATTCGTCTAACCCTTCATGTGACCCTTCTACTCCAAACCCAGAAGCTTTCCTACCGCTAAATGGCGCTTTTGTTGTTGCAGGAAATGAAGAGTTAATGGATACCATACTAAAATCAAGTTTAGAGGCGATCTGGTTTGCTCTCCGTATATCTCTTGAATATACATAAGATTGTAATCCATATTCAGTGTTGTTAGCCCTGTCAATAACCTCTTCAGTCGAGGAGAAAGAGTAGCAGGCGATTACTGGGCCAAAGATTTCGGTGGTAAAAATATTCATATCGTCTGTACAATTTTTTACAACAGACGCTTCCATAAAGTTACCAGTATGCATGCCACCACATATGATTTTTGCTCCTTTTTGCTGGGCATCTTGAAGTAAGAAGTTAATTTTTTCAATAGCTTGAGCATTAATCAGCGGTCCAATTTTATTGGATTCTATAAATCCATCACCTACTTTGCAGTCCCCAAATTTTTTTGCAATTAATTCCACGAATCTATCATAAATAGAATTTTCTATGAATATCCGGTTAGGAGAAGTGCAAGATTGGCCGCCAGAGCGAAGCTTAATTGAAACTAAATCATCTGATACTTTGTCTAAATCGCAATCAGCAAACACAATATATGGCGCATTTCCACCTAGCTCAAGCGAGAGCTTCCTTAATGAGTTTGCTGATTTTTTATACAACAACTTCCCTACTCTTGTTGAACCAGTAAAAGATAATTTACGAATTCTGAAGTCTTTACAAACCGTATCTCCAAATAATTTGGCATCACTAGTAACTACATTTAAGACGCCAGCTGGTAAACCAGCCTCTTCAAGAATCATAGCTTGGGCTAAGGCAGAAAGAGGGGTGAGCTCCGAAGGTTTTAGTATAACGCTGCATCCGGCCGCAATCGCCGGTACAATTTTCCTAACAACCATAGCGCACGGGAAATTCCAGGGGGTAATAGCTGCTACTGGGCCGATTGGCTCTTTCTCGGCAATTATCTTGTGTTCGTATGAATTTCCTGGTCTTATATATGTGCTGCTGGATTTAATAATACACGCAAACCAATCGATAAAGGACTCTCCATATAAAATTTCTTTCGAAGATTCAGACAAAACTTTGCCCTGCTCTAGAGTAAGCAGTTCAGCCAGTTCTTTTAAATACTTATGCTGTAGTTCTTGCCATTTTCTAAGTATCTGATAACGCGTATCAACAGTTGATTCTGCCCACGATTTTGCCGTTTGGCACGTGTTATCAATTGCTTTCATCAGATTATCTGCTGATAAGTTCGGCACATATCCAATTATTTTGCTATTTGATGGATTTTCAACCTGAATTATCTCTTTTTCAGAAACCCAATCCCCTGCAATATAATTTTTACCATTAATTCGTTCTAATATTTTCTTTGTGTTCACTAGAAATACCTACTGCATGCTTGTAAATAAGAATATCCCGTTACTAAGGTTAAAATAGCTGCTATCCAGAGACTTATATGCCCTATTAAATCAAGAGAATCTATATTTGAGCCAACCGATCCGACTATAAGCATCGTCATGGCAACCATCTGTATAGTTGTTTTAACTTTAGCAAGCCTTGTAACTGGTACGCTTACCTGGACTTGAGCTAAAAACTCTCTAAAGCCGGCAACAACAAATTCACGAGCAAGAATAAGTAGACAAGGTATTTCATCGGCCCTATTGTCTTTTACAAGCATAACCAACACGCATCCGACCAGGACTTTATCAGCTATTGGATCAAACATTTTGCCAAAACTAGAAATAATATTATATTTTCTTGCTAAGTAGCCATCGAAAAAATCAGTTACACTAGCAAAAGCAAACACAATTCCTCCAACCCTATGAGCAAACTTAGAGTCCTCAAAATAAAATGTCATTACTATAATTGGGATTGATACTAGCCTTA
>JANNVO010000174.1:0-1517 GCA_031414475.1 Rickettsiales bacterium | reverse complement strand
GCCGGTGATGATGAAAAGGTCCGGCGCAAATTCGCGGGCAGCGATGGTGATGGCATGGGTGAAATCGTAGGGCTCAGTCACTTGATGGCCAAGGGTGTAATCCCATAGCGCGTGGGTGTCGGTTGCGTGGGGCCACCAGATGGCACCGCGACCGTCGATCAGCGGGTGTTTGGGTTGAGTGAACAGGGACGCGGGCAGTTTCGCGCGGCCTATTGCGGCGACGGGGGCTTGTAGTGCGGTATGGAACGCGGCGTGGTTGGCAAGGCGCAGGGGGAAGCGGCCTTGCGCCGGGGGGACGGCTTTTTCAAACGCTGTCAGCCCCGCGTCATTGCCTGCCAGCACCAGCATGCCGCCAAGGTTGATCGACAGGGCGAGGCTGTGGTTTGGGCGGGTGTTGATTTCGGACGCAAGTGCAAGCAGGGCGGCCTTTTGCGCAGGGTCGTTCTGCCATGCCTCATCCATGAACGGGTGGATTAACTGCCCGCCGATCAGGTGATCCTGCATCAGGGTGCCCATGGTGTTGACGACTTCGAAGCCATCTTCGGGGGTCAGCGCACCTGCGCAGGCGAGGGCGGAATACCAGCCCATGGAATTGCCGGTAACGGCGAGGATTTCCACGTCTTGCAGGGCGGCGAAGTCGGCGATTGTGGCGGCGTAGATCAAGGCGGAGGCATTGTCGCCGCGCGTGTGTTTGGCGACGGAATAGGTTGGTGCGGAGTCCAGCGTGGTCAGGGTTTCTTGGCCGAGCGCGCTGCGGCGGGCGTCGAAATGGGCGAGGAGCGAGGGGTTTTTGAAATGGCGCGATAGGGTGCCAAGCTCGGCTTTGCCGTAGGTGCCGCGACCAAGGCAGATGATGACTGCGGTTTTCATTTGGCCACCAGCGCGGTTGCTGCGGTGATGATATCATCGGCAGAGGGCATGGTGGCGGCATAGGCGGGGCCGGTTGCGATGAAGCTGTCTTTTGCGGTCAGGCGCGCGGTGGGTGCGGTGGTGCGTTCGGCAAACAGAGCCATCAATGCCTCTGCCACGCCGCCGGAGTGGCGGGTTTCGTCGACGATCAGGATGTTCTTGCAGCCTTTGGTCGCGGCGATCAGCGCATCGGCTGGCAGAGGCGACAGCCAGCGCATATCCACGATGCGGGTTTTGATCCCGGCTTCCGTCAAGCGCGGCAGAGCTTGATGGGACAGGTAGTTGCCATTGGCGAAGGTGACGATGGCGAGATCGGTGCCGTTGCCATGGGTGCCAACCTCGCCCAAGGGGATAGACTGATCAGGCGCGGGGTAAATATTCATCCATGCGCCGTCTTTATCGCCATGCAGATCGCGCATCGGATAGAGCGCAATGGGTTCAAGGAAGACGGCCAACCGCTGTTCTTCGCGCGCCAGCCGCACGCATTCGCGCAGCATTTTCGCCGCATCCGCGCCATTGGATGGGCAAGCGAGGATAAGCCCTGGAATATCACGCAGCACCGCCACCGAATTGTCATTGTGGAAATGCCCGCCGAAGCCTTTTTGATA
>JANNVO010000173.1:0-4048 GCA_031414475.1 Rickettsiales bacterium | reverse complement strand
CTTGATGACAAATACCAGTTCCAGGCGGAACCACTCTAAAGTTCTTAAAGCTCTTTTGCCCCCATTTTAGAAATTCATAACGCTCATTATTGCGCTCGAACTCCTTTTGAACGTTATGAGCAAAAGAGTCATTCTTACCGTAAGAATCAACTTGAACAGAGTGATCAATTACCAAATCCACTGGAATTAGTGGGTTATTTTTAACGGACTTCCTCCTAGCACCTGCATAGCATCACGCATTGAAGCAAGATCTACTATTGCTGGAACCCCTGTAAAATCTTGCATTAAAACTCTAGCTGGTAGGTAATTTATTTCGTCTTCAGAGGTCTTATTTTGAAGCCATGTTTTAAATGATTGTATAGAATTACCATAGCCATGCCTTAAAACATTTTCTGCCAACACTCTAAGACAATAAGGCAATTTTTCTAGTGCAAAACCACTATCTGAGGCAGCTTTCTTTACATCAAATATGTTGTATTCGACGTTATCTAACTTAACTCGCTTAGCATATTTTGAATTAAAATCTATAGCCATAATAAAAACTCCTCTAAATAAAATTTACACACGACTTAATATCAACCTATAACGCCAGTTTGGATAAGAGATATGGGCAATTTTAGGCAGTTTTTTAGCGAAAAATATACATTTTTTTATAAAATAGCTTACCCTATTTTGAGGAAAATGTGTTTTTTACAGCAAAAAAGTAATAAAATGGCGCATGTTTCGTTATCCAAAACTGGTGTTATGGTCTATATTTCTTTGACTATATCCATTAATGATGGTAATTAAACTGAAGTGCAAGGACAAGCAGATTCGTTGTTTTTTTCTATAAACGCTAGTTTAGGATAACGAAACACACACAATTTTGCCTCTTTTTTACTGCACAAAACATATTTTTCTTAGAAAACAGTTAAAAATGCTATCATTACACTCTCTGGGATTTTTTATCAACGAAGAAGAACTCTTCAGAGACATATCAATGAGCTTCCTTCCCTCTTCTATTGTTTACTTAAAGGGCAGAAATGGAGCAGGGAAATCATCTCTATTAAGAATGCTCGCTGACATTCAACAACCTAGCTCGGGCAAAATAACTTTTAGTAAAGATTCATTACCCCTTGCAATGCTAAAAAAACCTTATTGTACTTACATTGGGCATCGCTATGCGATAAAACCAGAATTAACCGTATTTGAGAATATAAGCTTTTGGTCAAAACTGTATAACTCAGAAATTCTCATTGATGCAGCAATAATGTATTTTGGTTTACAAAATATTTTGAGCACGCGATGCTTAGAGCTTTCAGCAGGAAATCAAAAAAAAGTAGCACTTGCTAGATTAATCGCCTGCCAATCCAAGTTGTGGCTTCTTGACGAGATTGACTCTAACTTGGATGACGAAGCTAAAAAAAAGCTTATGCATCTTATTATTTCGCACGCACATAACGGCGGAATAGCCTTCCTAGCTAGCCACAGCGAACCAGAAATAAAAACCGCACAAATTATTGATTTAAATGATTATACACCCCCTATAAAATAAAAACATTATTTGACCATTTAAATTATTTGATATATAACTAGTCTTATAACTAGTCGGTTACCAGAATATGAAAAGATCTATTGGTACTTTCGAAGCTAAAACTCATTTTACAAAAATTATAAGCCAAGTTATAGCTGGAGACGAAATCTTGATTACTAGGAGAGGTAAAGCAGTAGCTAAAATCGTTCCTATAGAAAGAGTACCAAATACCACAACAATTCAAGCTGCAATATTGCGTATACATAATTTAGCTCAAGAAATGCAACTAGGTAATTTTAATTGGGACGAATGGAAAAATTATAGAGATGAGGGAAGGCGTTAGTGATGTCCTCTATTGTGCTTGATTGTTCTGTAACTATTTCATGGTTCATGACTGATGAAAAACCTTCAGATTCTTTAGACGTACTGGATCAGATTGGAAAAACAGGTGCTATAGTACCTACCATCTGGCAGCTAGAAGTAGGGAATGTATTATTGATAAGCGAACTTCGCAAGCGTATTACAAAAGAACAAAGACATAGTGCTTTATATACTTTAAATGAATTACCAATCACTATAGATCCGTTTACTTTTAAACATGCTTGGGAAGAAACTACTGAATTAGCAGAACGTCATAATTTAACTATATACGATGCCTGCTATTTAGAATTAGCTTTAAGACAGAGTTTACCACTAGCTACTTTTGATAATAATCTTAAGTCCGCTGCTAAGCTAGCAGGCGTTGCTCTTGTCATATAAATTAATTAATCAATAGGAGGCTCACCGTATTTGTTTGTGCCAGGGGTGCCTTTTTTGAACATTAAAATGATTGCAAATATATAATAGGATAGCACTATCACGGGCAACCATATGGTTGCCAATATTATACTAATGAAACTTTTAAACACTAATAAGACAATTGCTGCAACGTTAAAAATTAAAAAAATACCTAACGGAAAATATAACAACCACCAAGCACTTTTATTTATATCATGTATGCGTTTGACAAATAACGGATAAAATTGTAAGCATAAAATTATCAGCGGTATACATAAAACATAAGTGAAGATTTGTAATATTAAATTATGGCTTTCATTTATATCTATAATTCCTGGGATAAGTAAAGCGAGAAACTGTGTAGTAATAACATTAATACTATATTTTCTACGGGAAACTCTCCCTGAAAATATATTTTTAATTTTATCTGCTATAGTCATCATTCTACACTATTTATAATGCAATCGGGGCTGTTTGAGTATTCTGATACAACATCAGTCGACAGGAGGCTCGCCGTATTTGTTTGTGCCAGGGGTGCCTTTTTTGAACATCAGGATTATAGAGAAGATCAAAAGTAATATATTTACCCTGAGCAGCGTAGCAATAGGTTCGAATGTTATTAATTGCCGCCAGCCGCCACTAACAGATACGAATGTTAGTAATTGCCACCAGCCACTAGTATTTAGATCATGCAATCTCCTTGCGGCTATAAAAAAGTAATTAACTGCACATATTACACAAATAGTCAAATTAACCTGACTTAAAAAAAACATAATTAACGATGAACTCTTATGTAAATAATCGTTGGTTTTATCTCCACCAAAAACAACAATTATGAAAATTAACAATCCAACGATATACTCTTTCCTACTAGCTCTACCTTTAGAGCTAAATAACTTTTTGAGAAATAAATGTCTGAAGTTATTAGTTAGCTTATTCCATATATTCGTATAATGCTCCTGCACTTATAACCTCCAGTTCTTTCATCAGTTGATGCACTCCAGCTTCGCTTATGTACGCCTCCTCTATTGCGTGAAAACCACAAACTACCATGTCTTTTGCATTAAGTGCTGGATAAAGCTTTGGTGCTGTTTTAGCAATGATTTTATCAGCAGTATAACTTTGCAGATCATCGGGCACGAAAAAACATTTGCCAAAACTAAATAATGCTTTCTGTCCTATCTCCCACTTATCTTTAACGGAAGCCATAAAACTTTTATCAACAACTATATTTTTAACATCAATTCCTGCTGCTTCTGCCTTTGCCAACATATTCTGTATAACCTCTATCTTCTCCTGTTTGCTACCAGCTAGTAGCTTTGAATGTTGATCTAATCTATATAATAAAATAATAATATCTTGTACAGTTTCATTTTGTAAAGCCTTCACAAAATAGCCCTCACCAGCCGGCGTAATTTGATTATCCGACACGTCAAGAGACTTTAAGTTTGGTAAACTACCGCGTTTAAGTAAATTAGACACAATATTAGCTCCAACGTCACCCATATCACTACGGCTTAAATCAAGATTGATTATAGTCGTAACATCAACCTGTAGCAAGCAAGGATTCATCTTGATACTTCCTACGTCATAGCGTCTAGCAGAAGCAAAAGGGTTGATGCCGAATTTTTCTGGTCTTTCTTCTCTTTCTCCATCCTTTCTTTCTTCTTGAGCTTGCGCTCCTCCCATTCTAGACCAATTATCTCTTCCAAATAGAGCGGCAAATAACTCTTCAGACTCTAACGTATCAGATCTTAT
>JANNVO010000172.1:0-3900 GCA_031414475.1 Rickettsiales bacterium | reverse complement strand
CAACTCATTGCGAGTTTATGATTTAAAAATAGCCTGAAGTTTTCCTAATTGGTGATTTTCGTTCTTATATTGAAAATTGCGTGGATTTAATCGCTAAATTGCGTGATTTATTGCAATTTGGGCAGCACTCTTCCCTTAGCTTCATCAGCGCTTGATTAATCTAGGATTAGTAGTTATCCGCAAAAATGCCTCAGGTTAATCATGCTGTAGGCTATAGTTTTCATGGCGTAGTGGTTTATGCTATGGAATTCAAATCTCAGCAATAAGCGTTTGAACTTGTCTTCCCAAGCGAATATTCTTTCGATCGTTCTGAACCTTTCTTTGAAGATTTTCTGACAAAAAGTTTGCTTTCTTCCTCTGTTCTACTTCTTGCGATTCCTTTTGTTCTCTGGGATATTAGGTATCATGTCAATATTAAAAATTCTCTTGCGATTTTTACGTGAATTATATACGCCATCTAAGCTCATGATGCTTTTCTTTAGATTTAGACCCACTAGTTTTGCCATCTTTTTTAAACTCGCTATTGCGGGAGCAAGCAGGACTGTTTCGTTTCTGTTGCCCGAAGCGGTGATAAAGGGGACAATAACATTACAGTTTCTATCGCAAACGGCACAACCTTGTCGCCTTTAGTATGCTTATGCCCATTATAGCCTAAATTATCGACCCTTTTTTAGCTGTTGTAGAAGTGCCATCACCATGCACTGTAACGGTATTCAGCATTCCTGCTTTAAGCAATCTCGCTACTGAAGACTCGAAAATCTTGTCGAAACATCCATGCTTAATCCAGAACTTAAAAGCGTTGTAGATATTGGTATAATGAATTTCTGGTTTGTCATCTTCTTGTCTATTGGTATCTGCTCCCATTGGCATCCAGTATGCATAAGCTTGAGAATGTAGTTGAATAATTTAAAAAGCGATATCTTTTTACTCGGTCCACGCGTACCCCTTGTTAAGATGCGGTAAGACAAATTCATTAAACTAATTTTCGCTCAAGGCCGTAGGAATCCTATTGTACAGCCTGGTCATCTTCATTCTATTTGACTACCATAGGTAAAATTAAAAAATAATCAATATACTTACAAAGCTTTTAAATACAAGGGTTGGATGATTTTATTTGGTTATAGTTGAAACTCGCAATGAGTTGGTAGGAAATTTCTTTATAAAATGCCCTTTGCAAATCAATTGTTTCACTTGGTAAGAAAGGATTTGAGTTTAAATAAGATACAGAACTACATTTTTGTAAAACATCACCCAGTTCTTTTTGAAAATATGTACTATCATATTCACCCAAATCTTTTTTAGAAAAATTTTGTATTAATTTAATTTTCTCATTTACCAACCAGCTGTCGAGCAACTTGAGATTAACCTCTGAAATTCTACCAGTGAATCTTTTATTAAAGATTGTAGTTCTAATATAGGATCAGAATCTTTGGAAACAGACTCAATTATTAAGCAAGCAGAATCAATAGAAAAAACAATCTTTGATTCTGGTGATTCTTTAAAGTTTTTTGAACTAAAAGGCCTAGTGTGTACGTCGGGGGCATTTTTTACCAACTTTCTTCCCACTTCACTTTTGTAGTTGTCATTAAAAGTCCATAAATGTTCTGTTGCATTTTAAATATGAATGTTGTAATATTGTAAAATAATAATATCATAAATATGGCAATTACAATGTTACAAAATCATTTTGAAATAATTAGGCAGGTAGGAATCAATGGTCAAGTATCTATCGGTAAGGAGTATGCTGGTAAGCAAATACAAATTTCTAAACTTGATGACGGTACTCTAATAATAAAACCAGGTAAATTTATTCCAGATAATGAGATGTGGCTTCACACTAAGGATAATATTGAAACATTAGAAAAAGCAATTAAGTGGGTAGAAACAAATAAGAGACGCGATAATTTTGATGAAATAGCAAGTTCTATAGAAAATGAATAAAATATTATTAGATATCAACTACCCAGCCTTTCAAGAACAGCTATTTAATTTAGAAAAAATTGAACAGCGAGCTTTTCTTAATACTTTAAAAAAAATAAAACAATTAAATTGGGAAGAATTGTATAAAGACAAAGGCACAAGGTGGGAACTCATTACTTCTAAAGGAACTGCTAGAGGAAATCATATATATTCATTTAGGTTTTCACAGAAATATCGTGCTACAGCGTACAGAGAAGACAATTATCTAGTATTAATGGCTTTGTTCGTTAATCATGACAGTGCTTATACATAAACAGAAATCTGGGTTCCGTAAACCTCAGATTTTTCCGATGCTAGTTGTAATTCTACGGCACAAGGAAATTTGGAGGGTTTGTGGCTAGAAGGCCAATTTGCTCGGGAGTTAGGCCAGCAGGGCAATTGCCCTGCTCTCTCTACTCGATTAGAATTGTAATCTTAGCTTCATTGAGCCTTGATGAGACTGGAATTTCTTTTTTATATGCAAATTATATCCAGCTGTTAATTCGAGATTCTTATGTTGCGCAAGAACGTTAGCACCAATGTTATAGCTAGTTTTTGTAGATTTACTTAAGCTCGGATCATTCTCAAAATAATTTTCCATCCAAGAAAGTTTAGCCTTAACCTTTGCCTGATTGCTTTTTAACTTCTGCTCTACTGCAAAACTCAATGATGGAATAATAGTAGTATCCTCAGAGACATTCATGTGATAAGCAATTTTTGTACCCAATATACCAGTCAGATCTGATGAGCTTTTAGATGCAACTTCTATATTATGTACACCTACACCAGTTTCTTTAAATTTACCATCTTTATAATAGCCATATCGTAGACCAAGAGTTGGAAGTATAGAGAAATTATTATTGGCATACGCAATATAGCTTGCAGAAGCACTTGCTATATAGCTTGTATTGTCGAGTTTACCTGTTGCAACTTTTGTCTCGCCACCACCAATAGCTTGCAATCTCTTTGTGACTATCTTATTTTTACCTATAGCAAATGTTGATTGTACTGATAGTTTATCTGTTAGCATTGTCTGGCCATAGATAGAGCCAATATGGCTAGTACCCTCAAGTTTGTTACCTGCCAGGGTATCTTTGAATTTGATGCTTGAAGCAAAATTACTGTAAGAGATACCAGCTAGGATATCAGTGCTAATATCAAAATCTACACCAATAGTTCCACCAGCAACGTTTCCTTTATAACCAGATCTGTTGTTACTAGAGTCTTGCTTATTCACACCATAAAGACCACTTGCCCAAACTCCTGTTAGAATTTTACGATCATCATCACCACTTGAGAGACCAGATATTAGGCTAATACTAATATCATCAACTCTATTACTTACCGTAGAGGTTACAATATCACTTACCTGCTCTAAGAGTATTTTTGATTGCTCACTAGCAGTATCTTGACTCGCCTTATCTTTTTGGCGCTCTGCGGTAGTTAGTTGCTGCTGGCTAGCTACATACAGGATAGCTTGCTCTGCAACAGTTCTTGGGGTTACCTTAGTGTCGACGAAAGCTTCTGCACCAAACTCATTAGAGAACTTAATATTCTTTGCTTCAAAAGCCTCTATTATTTTATTCAAATTTGTAGCTGTTAGAATTGGAGCTGCAATTGTTTCTATTTGTTGCTTTACAGCCTCAGAGACTGGTTGTGCAAGATTATTATTCTCAATAGAATTTTCTAAGGTACGGACTTGCTCACTTACGGCTTGTACTGTAGAGGATCCTTGTGCTAAATTACCTAAATGTTCCATCTGTACTTCAGCAGCAGCGGTGCGTAAAACTTCTTGCGCAACATCAGGCTGGTAAGTATTGATAGCCGCAGCAACCTCAGCAACTCTTTGTACCTCTGGTGCATTGCGTTCAATTTCTCTTATTGCTACTAGAACTATATCGGCTAATAATATTTATCTAAGAGCTGGCTCTGATATTAACT
>JANNVO010000171.1:0-2040 GCA_031414475.1 Rickettsiales bacterium | reverse complement strand
GCGGCGGCGGGCTCGACCGCCAGGCCCAGTTTGACGGCCAGCGGCAGCGGAATGCAGATTCTCTGGGCATGCAGCCCGATGCTGTTCCAGGTGTTCGGGCCGCTTGGCCGACCTCGACGCCGCATCCCGCACGCCCCACGGAGCGCACATGACATCCAGTACCTCGCCCAGGCGCAAAGGTCGCCTGGCGCAATCTGGCGTGCAGAAGGCAGGCACCGCGAGACCGCCGAGGCCTGCGGGAGGCAGCCTGACGGCGGCGCTGGCCAGTGCGCGGCATGACCCCGCATTCTGCGTGTTCCGGCATATGAGCAGGACCATGCGCACCATCGCCGGTCGGTACGACCGAGCGTTACAGGAGGCAGGGCTCACCGCCAATCAGTTCAACCTGCTCATGACGCTGGCCCGCCAGGAAGAGTTGACGGTGGGCGCCCTCGCTGCGCATGTCGGTACCGATCCGTCGACCATCCCGCGCATACTCCAGCCGCTCCTCGCACAGGGATTCGTCGCACTCCGGGTGGGCGAAGATCGACGCGTCCGCCTGGCCGAGATCACCCCGACGGGCACCCGACAGCTGACCGCGGCTCTCAGGCACTGGGACCGGGTGCAAAACGAGATCGTGACGAGAGTTGGGGCCGCCACCTGGAAGGCCGTGATCGGCAACCTCCGCCTGCTTCGTGTCGCAGCCACGCCGACCACCCCGGGTCGTGGGGCCGGAGTATCGATCGTGTAACCGCCCCAGGAGTCCTTGACGTAGCTGCATATACACATAATTTGGCCGTCCCGGCCGGATTCCGGAGAGCCACCATCCGCGGAAGCAGGATTGTTCCACGGCGCGATTGCATCGGCCCGCTGCGCTCAGGGAGGGGATCATGTCGACAGAATCCGTAGCATCGGCACCCGCGGATCTCTGCAGCGAGGGAAAACCTCGAGGCAATCGATTGCTGCTGCGCCGATGATGTCGCGAGCACCGAACCAGTGGCTAATGCGCAGATGCCCGCGGTGATCCGGGGCGAGCCAGCCGTTCGTGGCACGTCGGAGTGGTGGATCGCCAATCACGAGACCCACAGCGCGAGCGCAAGCGCCCCGAAGGTGGGCGAGGACCAGTTTGCAGCGCATTTCCAATACGATGTCACTAACAAACCCTCGGGCCGCAGGATACAGATGTCGGAGGTTGCCCTCTATACCGTCACGGGCGACAAGATCACCGGGGGGCAGTTCATCCACCACATCCCAGGCACCTGACCAGCCACGAACCGGAACGCGCTGCCGCGCCTGCGGGTCGGGCTCGTAGGGTGTGGGCTCCCCCATGACGGAGATGATCCGGATGAAGCAATTCAGCGTCACCGCCAGCATCCGCGCGACCCCCGACATCCTCTGGGGCATTCTGATCGACGGCGGCCGGTGGACCGAGTGGAACACCACCATCGCCCGATTCGACGGACGAATTGCCCCCGGCGAAAAGGTCGTCATTCAGGTGAAACTCAACCCGGGGCGCGCCTTTCCGCTGACCGTATCGGAATTCGAGCCGTCACAGCGATTGGTGTTTGCCGGCGGCATGCCGCTTGGACTCTTTCAGGGTGTCCGCACCTTCACCCTCACCCCAAAGACCGGCGACAGCACCGAGTTCTCGATGAATGAGGTTTACTCCGGGTTGCTGGCTCCCCTGATCACCAAGTCGATCCCCGACCTGCAGCCGGCATTCGAGGAATTCGCCACCTGTCTCAAGCGCAAGGCGGAGGGCACGGCATGACAAGCCGCAGCAAGGACCAGGGGACCAAGGCGAATCCCTGGACGCTTTCCACGCCGAGCGGATCGTCCAAGTTCACCGCCTACGTGGACGAGGAGCTTGACCCTCCTGCGCTCGTGGTCAAGGTGGGCAAGACCGAACTGCGGTATCTGGCCCGTTCCCTGAAGGATCTCCACGCCATGCTCAAGCAGCACGGTGACTGGATGCTCCTTGGCAGCGCCGACGAACAGAAGCCGGCAGCCGACAATACCGTGGAGGCGTGGGGTCGATCGGCGAAGAATGCCGCCGGTGGG
>JANNVO010000170.1:0-2646 GCA_031414475.1 Rickettsiales bacterium | reverse complement strand
AACTTCTCAATATTTCTTATATCAAACAAATCTAGGGTAGCATGTTTGTAAAAGAAAAACAACTACGAATTTAACAGGCTGCCAATTCTTTCTTAGCAAGGCTCTGATACTGTCTTAACCGTCAAGCACTAAGTTCGGATTAACTCAGCTCTTAAGCCTAAGGTTATCACTACTGATAAGCATTCATCTTATAATAAAGCTATCATTCAATTAAAGGCTCAGAAGATACTGCCCAACCTTCTTCTTCATAGGCAGTGCAAGTATCTTAATAACATTATAGAGTCAGATCATAGGAGAATAAAGAGAAGAATAAACCTTATGTTAGGTTTTAAAACATTTAACACAGCAAGAAGATGTATCTTTGGCATAGAAGCTATGGCTTATTAAAAATAGCTAATTTTTAGGTTCTTAATCGGGCATTTACAGATTGTTTTATTCTCCTTCTAAATTTGTAACAGAGCCTACAACAATGGCCGAGTAGGCCAGAAGAACTTCCCCTCTGACCTCTCACAGAACCGTACGTGAGTCTCTCGACTCATACGGCTCTTATCAAACAAACACTCCTTTCATACCGCACTTCCAGTGTGCAAAAAGCTCAGGTTGTCTTTCTGCTATGCCTCTTAAGAAGTATGAGGCTCGAGTTTTACTTTTTACCTTTTTCTTAAATTTGCTCCTAGCCCATGACATAAGTGTCAAATTAATATGACGTAATACTGGAGCTAATTCAGCTTTCCCAAATTTGCCATAATATTCCAACCATCCTCTAACAATAGGATTTAAGAATTTGCCAATTTGCTCAAGTGATAGATCTGTACGATTACGTATATTTAAACTTCTGATTTTTGTTCGCATAGACTTAATAGCAACTTTACTAACTGCTGGATTAAACCCTAAAAACATTACTTTGGTCTTCGGGTTTTGAATCCATCGGTCTCTAAAAGTATAACCTAAAAAGTCAAACTTCTTATTGTCATACTTAAGTTTGTATCTACTATTGTTACAATAAACCATCTTTGTTTTATCAGGATGTATTTCTAGACCGCATGATGTAAAACGAGTTTGCAAATCCTTCGTAAGACTGATTACATCTCGTTTTGTTCTGCAATGTATTAAACCATCATCAGCATATCTACACCACTGAAGATTTGGATAATTAGTCCTCATCCATCTATCAAACACATAATGCAAAAACAGATTTGAAAGTATTGGACTTATTACTCCTCCTTGTGGAACTCCAGAGTTACGATCTTTTATCGTACCATCCGGCATTTTCATAGGGGCTTTAATAAACCTTTCAATATATAACAAGATCCATTTCTGACTCGTATGTTTTCTGACAGCTTTCATCAGAAGCGTGTGATCAATGTTATCAAACAAGCCTTTAATATCAAATTCCAAAACCCAACTCCTAAGCCAGCATCTCTCACGAGTAATACCAACTGCGTCTAACGCAGACTTATTGGGGCGATACCCATAAGAATCTTTGTCAAAATGCGGTTCTATTTTAGGCTCAAAAACCATTTTAATAACCATTTGAGCTATTCTATCACTAACAGATGGAATACCTAAATGCCTTTCACCGCCACTTTTCTTTGGTATGGCTACCATCTTCACGGGGGAAGGGAAGTAACTACCAGAGGAAAGCCTATTCCAAATCTTATAAAGATTGTTCTTTTGATTCTTTTCAAAATCATTTATTGTTTCTTCGTCTACACCAGCACTGCCAGAATTTGCTTTGACCTTTTTATAGGCTTCAGACACTAGTTGTTTTGGTATATCAAATTGTTTTGTATATTCCATGAACTTCCTCCTAAAATAAATAATTTAGTTGTGTAAATAAAACATACTGCTTGATGTAACCCCTTCGCTCCATTGCCATTACAGCAACTTCAACACTACTACGAATTACTCCGCCCCAGTGCTTTGTATCGGTACTCTTAACCTTATAGTGTCAACTATTTGGCATTCTCCCTTAACATCAAAACGACTGGTTCCTGTAGTTCCACGTATGAGCCTAAAATAGAGTCACGCCATCTCTACACCGGACACCACCTACACAGTAATCAGGTAACTTGTAGATCTTTATCACAAGAGATGGAAAAGCCCTTGTTTTGGATGTCACTTATACTTAACGATGCTTCAATGATGATTCACTTGCGTTCGTCTCTCTATTTTATACCTGCCAGATCACGCTCTGACTTTTCTCCTAATGCTCGCCACTATGACTCTTAATCATAATAACTTGGGAGTGGTTTGAATTCTGCACCTGAATGCCGAATTCGAAGGGCCGACCTTCATCTCATATGTAGCTTTCGAAGTGATTCTTAGCAGTTCAGAATCATTTCTTTCCTACAGCGCAACCCCCATAACATATATTAAGAATATACAATATTCCTTAATGAATATAAATACATAACTTGACAACTTACTTAATATACAGTAATATTCAATTATTAATTGAGATATTATGGTAAATTTATGTCAAAAGCTAATGAGAACAATCAAATGCCAGTATATGGTGTAAAATATGAATCTGAGGGATATGAACCTAGCCCGAATATTTCATCAAACTAGCTGCATTAAGATACAAACAATCGCGCGCATCGTCCGCAAGCCGGACGAGCACGACGGGATCCGTCGAGCGGG
>JANNVO010000169.1:0-1969 GCA_031414475.1 Rickettsiales bacterium | reverse complement strand
ACTATAAAAAGGAATCGCCCGCAGGGGCGTTTTAATTTTGCTAAACTAATTACTCTATGACCCAGTTTATTAACTATCTCAAGGATACATTTGCCGAGTTGAAGCATGTATCATGGCCAACAAACAAGCAGACGGTCGTGTACACCGTTCTCGTTATTGTTATCTCCATCATTGTCTCGTTGTATATCGGAGCATTCGACTTCGTATTCTCACGAGCACTCGATTGGTTTTTGAAGTAAGGAGAGATTATAAAGTTTTATCAAGGTGGCAGTTTAGATTTTGTTCGTCGTTTTGAAGGACGGGGGTCCAACAAAACGACGGCTAAGATTTTCTAAATTTGCTCCGCAAATAACAAAATCTAAGCATGGCTAAACAGCAAACAAGCGGGGAACGACACTGGTATGCAATTCATACATACTCAGGGTATGAAAATGCAGTTGCACGAAATCTCAGGCAGCGAATTGAGTCTCTTGGTATGCAAGAGAAGATTTTTGATGTGATTGTTCCAACTGAAAAGAAGATCCGCGTCAAAGGAGGAAAGCGTGTCACGGAAGAGGAGCGTGTGTACCCTGGATACGTACTCGTTGACATGATTGTAACCGATGACTCTTGGTACGTTGTTCGTAACACGCCTCGAGTGACAGGTTTCGTAGGTTCAGGAACTCAGCCAGTACCACTTCGTGACGATGAGCTCAAAGCACTCATGAGCAGAATGGACGACGATGCTCCGAAGCATCACGTCGACCTCTCTATCGATGATCTCATTATGATTGTCGATGGTCCGTTTAAGGAACTCGAAGGTAAGGTAGGAGAGATTGATGAGGCGAGGGGTAAGGTAAAGGTACTGGTTTCGATGTTTGGACGTGAGACTCCTGTGGAACTCGACTTCCTGCAAGTCAAAAAAATATAAATTCGCACCTGGCTTCGTCGTTACGAAATTTTCTTCGGTCATCGTAGACTTACTACGTTTTTCTCAGAAAATTTCTAGACTCCTCGCCAGCCATCGAATTTCTAATTTTTTGATAGAACAACTATCTTAGGAGTAAGAAGTTACCGAATAGCTTGCGGAATCCATATATTTCTTGTACGATACGCGGGCTTCAAGAGGGCACTGACTATGGAACAGTACTCTCGCAAAAATCATATAATCATTACATATCGTGGCTAAGAAAGTAGTAAGAAAAATCAAAGTTCAAGCCATTGGTGGTAAAGCAACACCAGCTCCACCGCTTGGTCCTGTACTCGGACAGGCTGGTATCAATATTGGTGAGTTCGTGAACCAGTTCAACGAGAAGACCCGTGAACGAATGGGTGACGTTGTACCAGTTGAGATTAATGTCTATGACGATCGAAGTTTTGACTTCATCGTGAAGACTTCACCTGCTTCCCGCCTTATCTTGAAGAAGATGGGTATCCAGAAAGCATCAGGTAAGAACGTTGCTGCTCCAACAGGTACTATTTCAAAGGCGCTCGTTCGCGAGATTGCTGAGGAGAAGATGCAGGACCTTTCTGCAAACGACATCGAACAGGCAATGAAAATCATCGAAGGAACCTGTAGATCAATGGGTGTGAAAGTAGTATAAAACTACTTTCACAGAGGTTGTCGATAAAAAGCTGGATTTATTCCAGCTTTTTATCATACAACCTGAACTGCGGCTGTAAGCCGGGAAGGTGGTATAGACCACTTTTACGGAGGTTGTCGAAAAAATCTACCTTCTGGGTAGATTTTTTCATACAACCTGAACAGCTCCCGTAGGGAGGAAAGGTGGTATCGACTTTAATCGAGGTTCTCTCGACAGGAAGGGTGATATAAAACCACTAAAACCACGGATGACTCCGTGTTTTTTTGGGTGTACTAGCCCCTTAACAAAATACCAATACAAGTATACACTCCTATCGGGGCAGAGGGCCCTTGTTTTTCTTTTCGAGTTCAAACAAAACGGAGCCAGACATGACGCAGACTGTTGCA
>JANNVO010000168.1:0-3082 GCA_031414475.1 Rickettsiales bacterium | reverse complement strand
GCTTAACGAAGTGACTAACATCTTTTCCTCTATACCGTCATCCTTAAGGGATCAAATATTTAGCACAATAGATCTTGAGGATTTATTTGAGAGCGATTTAGATGAGTTAAGAGATGCTTTTGCATACATAAAAGAAGGAGATACTAGCCAAATACAGAGCCTTATTGCGTTAAGAGAAACAAATAAAGTCACTGACTCAAGATTTTCTGACACAGAGACTAAGCTCGCTTCTCAAAATGCTACTATTAAGCAACTAATTGAGGAAAGAGATGCTTTACTTAAAGCTGCAACTCTTTCTGCAGAACAAACAGCTAGATTAGACTCAATATCAAAGCAAATAGGTGGTTTAAAAGAATTTATTGAAACAAGAAATGCAAAAGAAACTCAGGAAAATCTAAAACAACGTATTGCTAAAATCGAGCAAGCTGCAAGTTCAAAAGATAATAATGCTTTAAAAGCAAAAGCTATAGCCGACCTAAATGAACTAAAAAGAAGCATTGATAAATACCTAGTCAGAGACGTTAAGGATGCAACTACAGTGCCTGACGTACAAAAGTCAGATAGCGCTGTTTCAGAAGGTTTAATGAATTCACTCGTAATCTCAAGAGGAGTTGTTGATTCAAGAATTGGTGGATTTTCTGCTGTTTCTGCTGGTGACTTAATGCAAACTTATGGAATTTGGGCTCAAGGCAGCATCTCAAGAGGAACTCAAAAAGCATATGGTAATGCACCTGGATACAAATTGGATCAAAAAGGAATTACCATAGGTGCTGATACGGGAGATGAGACTCTTCTTGGTGTAGCATACTCATTTTTTATGAATGATATAAAAAATAAAGCCAACACTTCTAATAAAGAAGATGTTAAATCTCACATCTTTACTGTTTATGGTAAATTCGATGTGACGAATGAAGTGTTCGTAAGTGGACAAGGTCAGTATGGTAAATCTAACATTAAGAAAAAAAGAGCTACTGGCGACCTTGCAAATAATATAGCTAGTGCAAAAACTGATGCTGCTTCTATGGCTGTAAAACTTGAAGTGGGATATGACTATGAAGTTGCTACGCAAGTATATTTAATACCTACTGTTGGTGCTTCATATGCTAACATCAAAGTTGATGGTTATAAAGAAACTGGTAAAGGCCTAAACAGATCTGTTGCAAACAGAACAACTAACAGAACTTCTGGCTTAGCTGGGATTACTGCAAAGTATGTTGCTGACATGGGTTCAATGAAAGTTATTCCTGAAATTCATACAAACATCGACTATGCTTTCAGCACTAAAAACTCAGCTACTTCAGTTACACTTGTGAATGGTATTGATGCTATTGCTACACCTTCACAGAAAATTTCAAAAGGGTTTTACAATATTGGTGGTTCAGTAAAAGGAATCCAAGCAGATATGTATGAAATTTCTGCCGGATATGATCTTGGTCTAGCTAAAAAATTCCAGTCACACACTGGTACATTAAAACTAAAAGTTAATCTGTAGTCTTTGACTTTAGAATTTGATAAAAAACAGCGTTCATATTTTGGGCGCTGTTTTTTTATATGGTATATCCTTTAAGTAATCCAAAAAAAGTTATCCTGAACTTGATGTGGCGAAGCCCTGCTCTTGGCCTAGGATCTCCTTCTACCTTTGAGATACCTGGTCAAGCCCGGCATGACTGCAATGCTTTTGCATAAGGATTTTTATTCGGGCACCAGCACTTCTCTACCTGTTTGGCAACAAGGGTAATCATCCTGAACTTAATTCAGGATGATATCTGTCTAAAAGAAACATATGGTCATACCGGACTTGATCCGGTATCTCATGCAGCGGAATAGAACCCTTGGCTTAAGCCCCCGCGCCACAACACCAGCAAGTTCTGGAGTCATATCTAGTTAGGAATGCTATTTATAGACTACTCTGCAGCCCTAGCAAGTCTGTCGTTTATGGCAAGACCTATACCAATATTTGGAATATCAGCAACTGCAATCGAATCTATATTATTTTTTAGGCAGAATTCATCCAAAACATGCAAATAGTCAAAGAGATTTGCAGCAGCTTCTATTGTGTCCGCACTAAGGCTCAAATTCATTGATCCAACTGTATTAAGTTGGCTGTTACCAAAGTTCAAACCAACTTCTGAAATTCTCAAAGACTCTGCATTTAGACGGAGCTTGGTTTTAGGTGCGTAATGCTTTAGAAGCATACCAGGAGCTTTGATTTCTGATAATTTTGAAGCAATTTCAACTTTTTTACCAAGCAATTTTTCTAAAGTACATGGAGTAATAAAGCCAAAACGTAATATTGTTGGCACTGATGAGGTAAGATCGATAATAGTCGATTCAAGACCATAAGCTCTTTTGCCATTTGAAGTTAAAATAAATATTTCATCCCCAAAGTTTTTTTTTACATGCTCATAATTTGTTGAGCTTAAAGTGCCAGATTTGTTAGCACTAGGCGCTGCGATTGGGCATCCGCTAGCTTTGATCAAACTCAAAGCTACAGAGTCAGCTGGAATACGAATTGCTACAGTATTAAGCCCAGCTGTTACGCACTCAGCAAGTTCAGCATTATCTTTTTTGGTGAGAACTAAAGTAAGCGGCCCAGGCCACAGGCTAGCCAGCTTCTCTGCATCGTCATTGAATTGCACTATCTCTTTGGCGTCTTGTAATGAGGCTACATGGACTATGAGCGGGTTATTAGCAGGCCTGCCCTTAGCCTCAAAAATTTTTAAACAGGCAGATTGGCTGCAAGCATCGGCGCCAAGACCGTAAACGGTTTCCGTAGGAAATGCGACCACGCCACCATTTTTGATTATACTTGCAGCTTTCTTAATGTCATTCATTAGTAAAAATTGATATGCAATTACAGTGCTCCACCGTCCTCAACAACTCCATCACCGACCAAACCAGGCTCATCCAATTTCAACCGTATAGTTACTATATTACCATATTCTGAGGATGATACATTAATTATACTCCAGCTTTCATTAAAACCTTCAGTTGAGTTTTTTATCAACTCCTCAGCTTCCCTTATAGCAACCAACTCCTCGGCTTCCCTTATAGCAACCAACTCCTCAGCTTCCCTTATAGC
>JANNVO010000167.1:0-8896 GCA_031414475.1 Rickettsiales bacterium | reverse complement strand
TTTAGAAATAAATATACTAAAGCCAGAACAATAGTTGAGGAATTCTCGACATTACCACAATTGACATCTGAACAGTGGTCTATTGTTTCCAGTTCTCTCAGAGACCCCGCTTTCATTTTAGGTCAAGACCTAGACCGAGCTACGGCTTACCATTTTAACCGTGCCAGCAAGCGTCTAAGGGACCTTAGCGAGGACAATCCACTTCACTGGAAGGAATATATGAAGATGGTCCATCCGGAAGAATTTGTTGAGAAAACAGAAGAGAATAATTTGACCGTCACTATTAAAATTGGTGCGGGAATGTTAGAACATATCTGATGGCTGAAAAGTATAAAAAATGTAAACCTTGTGAAGCCAAACGAAAGGCTCAACAACAGGTTCAAAAATACACACCGAGACCAACTACTCAGCAACCAGTTGAAATTCCGGTGGTGTTACCACGTCCTAAATAAAGTTGCCAGATGGCAACGTGACCCACTTCGGTGGTAAATAAACAACAGAGGTAAACCCTATGATAACTACAGAAGAATTTCTCCAGGCTTTGGAGAAAAAGAATATCCGCACTTTCACCCTTCCTAACTTACAACTCGAAATCACATACAATAAAATGGATGTCATTGAATCGTCGGTAAATGGTAATTTACCAACTTTTTTGGCTAGTCGTGTGCTTGACAGTATGAAGAAATCAATTGCTGGCAAAAATGTTGAAGATGAAAATCCCAACATTGAGGATAAAGACGTTCAG
Organism: Rickettsiales bacterium; assembly: GCA_031414475.1. GTDB lineage: Bacteria > Pseudomonadota > Alphaproteobacteria > Rickettsiales > Rickettsiaceae > Megaera_A. Next base: position 8,151 of record JANNVO010000167.1, on the reverse strand, counting down.
GAATTACTGGTTCGCGCCACTACTATGTGGGGTAAATTGGTAACAAATCCTAAATTAAATGATGCTCAAATTTTACAGATTGATAGTCAAGACCGTCTTGCTTGGTTTTTACACGCTATTGGTGAATCCCAAGAAGTTCAGACAGCAGGAGGTGGATTGTTAACAGCAGAAGAAATTGCCACCTTTCCTGACGAAGGAGTTGCAACGGGGACTGCCAAACGCAGTACTAATAGCAAGGGCGTGTAAACTCTTCGGGATTAATCCAGCAGATTTAGTGTTGGGCAACGCAATGAAAATGGCAATCGTTATTGCTTGTTATATTGCCTATGCTGAATCTGAAAACGAAGAATATCAAAAGGCTAATGAAAAGGGTCAAAATGAGGCTCTGGTAATGGGTCAATTTCTAAAAGAGTTGGAGGAACAAAGCACCAGTAGGGGTTAGCATGGCCAAGAAAAATACAGAACCAGTTCTCTTTACAGTCAGTTTTGACACTACGCAACTAAAACAACAATCTAAAGAGATTGCGGATTTAGTGGCTAAAGGTGTGTCTGATGCCTTTGCTGGTTCTGTTAAAAAACTTGGAGAGAAGATAGGTAAATCCATCAACGTAGTAATTGGTGATAGTCTTCTTAAGACATTAGAAAAACCAATTAAATTGACGGTTAATACCACTGATGCTAAGAAAAGTATTAATGATCTTGTTGCGCCCCTTAAAAATGTTTTAGGTAATATCACTGAAGCTGGTGCTGTTCCTTCTAAGAGTACAAAGAAATTATCTAATACTAAAGGACAGACAGAAAAAAAGAGTTTAAAAGCTGGTATTTCTGGCTTAGAAGCTGAATTTAGTGTAGATGGTAAAATTAATGTAAATGATGAAATTGATAAACTTAAAAAATTAAAAAAAGAATATGCTAGATTTATAGAAGAAATAAATGATAATCCAGCAGATCAAAATTTAACTAGGAGTCAATTAAAAAGATTAGAAGATTTAAAAGAAAAACAATTAGCTATTGAGAAATCATATCAGGCTAAACTCTTGCAGAATCAATTAGATACTAATGAAGCATTATTTAGAAAAGATAAATTAGAACAAGAAAAATTACAAAAACAAAGAGAGAAATTTCAAAAAGAGTCTGATGAAAAAGCCAAGCTAAGACAGGCTAAAAGTATTGTTAGTACTAATCTTAGAGAAAATTTTAAGGGGTTAGAAAAGGAATTAGAAAAAGCTAAAAGTAGTTTACAAACTTTTGGATTAGATGATAAAAACACTAATAGCTTAACTAAAAATTTATCCAAAGCGATTGATACGGTCAAGAGTAAAGTTGCAACTTTACAACAAGAATTAAAGAAGCCAAAGCCAGACTTAATTGAAATTGATAAATTACTTGGTCAGATAGCAGATGCTAAAGCTGATGTAAATAATCGTAAACTTGAAATACTTGGTGATCCAACTAAAAATATTTCATCTGCTAATTTTAAGAAACAAGCACAACAGTTACTAGATGCTCAGGTTTCATCCACCCCTGCAACACCAGCTATTTCATTTAATCCATTAGCAATAGCTGGTACTGAAGTAAAAATAAAAAATTTAACAGCTGCGTTACAAGCACAAAGAGATGTTGCCAGTAGTCTTGGAATTCCTCTGTCAGAGGCAACGAAAAGAACCAGAGGTTACGATAGTGCTATTGAGAGATTAAATGTTGATTTAATAGATATTCAACAGCAATTTCAGTCTGGTAATATTACTTTAGAAGAAGCAGAGAAAAGATTTGTTAGATTAGCCGCTAGTTTAAATAAAACACAAATTGGTATTAATGAAATTAATCCAGCTAAGTTGTCAAACATATTTGCTAATGAACAAGCTGATAATTTCTTTAAAAATTTACCAGAAAGATTAGGTATTTTTGCGTTCACGTTACAAAGTGTTGGGGGAAGATTAACTCAATTTGGTCAGCAAGCATTTCAGACTTTTCAACAACTTGCAACATTGGGGGCACCAATTGAAAAAGCTCAAACAATTATTGCCCAGAAATTTGAGGGTATATTCAGTGCAGAGCAACAGAAAGAAGTAGTTAATAGATTAGAGGCTCTTGCTGATTTACCGGGTAGTAATCTCAAAGATACCTCTGACCAATTTTTAAGATTTCAGGATGCACTGGGTGGATTTAACAGCGCATTAAAAATAACTCAAGGGTTAATTAATCTATCAGCTAAAACTGGAGTTGATAAAAGTAATGAAATTACTCAGATATTATTAGATGCTGTCAGCAAAGATAAAGGTTTCAATCAAGACTCATTTGGTAAACTACAATCATTAGGTGGTGAAAATGTTCAACGGGTATTAAAAGAGGCCGGGGTCACATCAACTTTTGAAGCTAATACCTTTGGGGTTAGAAGGACTATCAGGTTGTTGTCCGAAGAATTGTCTAAATTGAAACCACCTCTTTTAACTACAGCGGATAGATTCAGTATTTTAGAAAATAGAATAGCAAAGATTGCTGCTGGATTTGGTAAAATACTTTCTCCTGGTCTTGATAGGTTGAATGCCGTATTATTAAGTATTGGTCAAACGGTTGAGGAATTATCAAACTCATATAATAAATTATCGGCTGAAACTAAAGATTTTGTTGGGACTTTTGCTGTTGCTGTTCCAATTTTAACAACTATCGCTGGTATCTTAATAACAATAACCGGATTTATTGGATTTGTTTTATCTGGGTTGGCGCAGGTTGGTGCCTTTATATCCGCTATTGTTATTAAGATTACTGGTGCAAGTACTGCTTTTGCTGGCATTGGGGCAATATTTACAGCTATAGGTGATTATGCTGCGGCCATTGGTGTGACTGTTGGTGGTGTCCTTGCCACCATTGCAATCGTTATAGGTGCTGTTACCGCAGCTGTGGTGGCATTGGCTACAAACTTTAACGGGGTTGCTGACAGACTATACGCATCTTTTGCTAACCTGTTTGGTGAGATAAGTGCCTTAGTTAATGAAATATTTACACCAGAAGTTTTAGAGTTTCTTGCTTGGGTTGGTGGTGGTCTGTTAGTTGCTCTGCAATATATCGGATCTTTTTTACTAGGATTAGTGAAAACGGTGGGGTTAGTCCTAGTGGATGCATTTAACGCCCTCCTTAGCGTTATTACTACTATTATTCGTGGCATTAAAGAGATTGTTCAAGGTATCAAAAATGGTGATATTCTCCAAGCAGTTTATGGCCTCTTAAAAACAATTTATGGTCTCACTGTTGCTATATTTGTTAATTTGGGGTCATTAATAGCTGCTAGTATTTTGGATGGTATAGCCACTGGTCTTGAATCTACAGGATTTAAAGATTTAGCAACAAAAACAAGAGAGGCCGCTTCATCTGTAAGGTCGGTTACTAACAGTGCCCCCCTTAATGATAAAGGTGTTGCATTAACCGAGAAGGAAATTGAAGCTAAAAAACAATTAGCTGAGCAAGAAAAGAAATCAAACGAAGAAAAAGAAAAAGAAGCAGACTTACTAAAAGAAAAAGAAGAACAAATCACTAAGTTAAATAATATACTTAAAGAAAATGCAGTTAGAGCAAAAGAAGCATTTGAAGCTAATAAGTATAAGTTATTAAATGATGAGTTAAAAGAATCAATTAATAATTATCAAACCCTTAATGATTTAATTTCTTCTCAGTTCAGAGAACAGATAGATAAGACAGATAATCTAAATAAAGTTACTACAAATTATAATGATACTGTTGGAAAATTAAAACGAAATCAAGCTGAAATAAATTCGCTAAGAGAGAAAGAATCTCTTAATGCGGTTAAAACATCTATTTTTGCCTCTGTTCAGGGTGAAGAATCTTTAAAAGCTATTCAAGAGGCCATTAAAAATGGAGTGGGTGTTTCTGCTGATCAAAGAAATTCTTTGGGGTTAATTGATAAAGTACTTGTGTCTCAAGATATAGGAGAAATTACTTCAATTCTAACTACATTAGAAAATACAGCACCAAAACTGTTATCAGCTCAATTAAAAAACTTAGTTTCTGCTGCTAGATTAGAAGCAAGTAGAATATCTAAAGAAACCAACACAGCAAATAATAATTTTCAAAAACAGCTTAATGATGAGAGGAAAGCATTTGAGCAAAGACGTGTTCAAATTAAGGTTGAGAATATTGAAAGAGAGGCTAAAGAAAAACTTGTAGCAAGGCAAATTGAGCGGGAAAATAAATTAGCAGAAATTGAAAGACGAACTGATTTAATTGGTCGTCAAAGAGAGATTGAAAAAGTTAGATTAAGCACTTCTCAAGAAAGATTATCACTAGAGGCTAAAATTAGTGAGTTTTCAGAGGGTCAATTGGCTGACCTAGAGAGACAAAAAGAAATTGCTAATCAGAAGTTTGATTTTGAGAAAGAGATTATAGACCTCCAAAAACAAATTGATGTTGCGTCAATTAGGGCGGCTGAAATGGGTGATTTACAAATTCAACTTCAGGCGGCCAAAGAGAGATTAGCAGTTGAGGTTGATATTTCTGGTCAGAAACAGGCTAGAAAAGAAATCTTAGATATTGAGAAAGAAATTACTTTAGCTAGAAATAAAGTTAAAGAAGTTGAAAATCTTAAGGAGCAGTTAGGTTTAGTAAAAGATCGACAAAAGATTGAACGGGATTTCAGTAAGAGTAAATTTGATTTAGAGGGCTTGATTAGATTTAAAAATGCTTTAAAAGAAATTCAGGATATTACTCGAAATATTGGTGCAACTATTGTATCTAAAATAAATGATGTTCTGAAGCCTCTTTTTGAAGGGACTGGTCTGCAAACATTTACTGCTAAAATAGTAGAGTTGACCGGAACAGGATTAGATCTCGGTGGTTTACGTGCATTCCAAAGACGTGTTGAGGGAATTAAATCTTCTAGTAAAGATGCGGCGGAAGAACTCAGATTATTGCGCGATGAATTTATCAGAACTGCCACTTTAGACGCTCGAAATGTGGCAACTGAATCACAAACTAAATTAAGAACGGCTATACGTAACAGTAAAGCTGAGGGTTTATTAGATGGACCAAGAACTTCGTTATTTTATTCAAATTTACCTTTTATTTTAAGTAATATTGCTATAGAGGGCGGTGTCAACAGAGACGCTCAGGGTGACATTGTGAGTCGAAAGGCTGGCACTGAAGACACAAGAGACCCGATTGCAGACCTTAGAGATAAATTAAAAAAATTTATAACTAGAGATGCTGACAGAAAAAAAGAATTTGATATTTTTTCAGCCTCTAAGAGACCAGAAGATTTTGAGCCAAATGAAAAATTAAATTTTTTAATTGATAATTTTTTACCGAGTATCTTACAAAATAAGGTGACATCGGAAAACTTTTTTGCAGAGGTATTTCCTAATGTCGATGAGAAGAGAAAACAAGATTTAGTTGAAATTATTAAACTTTTTATTGAATATAAGGAATCACTCCGCCAAATTAAAGTGGCAGAAAAGGAAAGAGGAGATACATTTGATTTTACTGCAATAGATAGTACTCAGGCTAATGAATTAAAAGCAACTCAGACCAGAATTGAAGATGTTGAATTTGAAGCCAGTACATTACGAGCCACACAGGATACATTAACTGGAAAAGAATTACTTCAAAATCTTGATCGACAAAGACAAATAAAAGCACAAATTGAAGTATTTAATGCTGACAAGTTAGATATTGAGGCCAAATACAATGCCTACAGGGAATCACTTGTTGCTAAAGATGATGAGAATGAATTGAAGAGAATTGATCTGAAATATTCTCAAGAAAGAAAGACAATTCAGGATAACTTGAATAAGACTCTCACCACATTGGGTTATACGCGAGAGCAACTAGTAATTGTTCCACAACCAACTTTGGTTGGTGCAGCTGGTACTCCTGCTGCTAAAGCTGCCGATAATGCAAATAAAACTGAACCAGAATCTAAAGCTACCGACCCAATAAGTGGGAAGATTGCGAAAAATACAGATATTGTAAATAAGTTTAAAGATATTATAATCACGGTTGATTCTTTAAAAAATAGTTTTATAGAGGTTGGTGATCAGGCTTTAAATGCGTTTGAAAAAATAGTTAGTGGGCAGAAAGTAATAGATTCTTTTAAAGCTGGTATTGGGGGAATGCAGTTTGGACTAAAGGAGTTAGGTAACACGTTTAAAGAGGTTGGTATATTTGCAATTGGTGCATTTGGTGATGCGCTGGGTAAGGCTCTTGTGGATTCTTTAGTTAACGGGGAGAGCTTTCTTAAGAGTTTAAGAAAATTTTTTGGTGATATGTTAGTTGCATTAGGTAGTCAATTAGTTTCTCTGGGGGCGGCTTCATTAGCTTTTGCTGCGTTGGCATTCTTTTTTACTGGTTTAGTTCCCCCACAATGGGCACTGGGTGTTGGAGCAGCAACAGCGGCGCTTGCTACTGGTGTGGGGCTAATAGCGGCTGGTAGGTTAATTGGTGGTAGTGGGTCTAGTTCTGTGGCCAATACTTCTTCATCTAATGCCACTAATTCAGCTAATAGCACCTCAAATTCAGGGCAGGTTGATTATGATGTAAATAAGGACCCCAAACTTCAGTATCAACGAGCATTACAACAACAGGTAATTATAGAAGTAAGAACGGACGATACTAATTTGGTGAAAAAATTTATTAAGACCGTCAATAGGGATAGTAGGCTTAGTAATTTACTGGATAACAGAAGATCAGGGTTTGTATTATAATATTACCCCACATCTCTCCAGAAAGTGGGATAAAATCAGTAAGTTTCTGGAGGAATACAAATGAATTTATTAAAAATAATTAATAGGCAAAGAGTACTCTGCAATCTTGATATAGATGATATTGAGGGTGATGGCTTCTCAGGCGGAGTTGGAGAGTTCGGTGGAACATCAAGTCCAACGACCGGAGGAGCATCGGGCGGCGCGGGCGGCGGCACCAGCGGAACAACTTCGGGTGTCATTGTGCCCACACTAAATATTTATCCCAGTACAGATCAAGTAATTGCCACTGGACTGCCCATTTGTTTTAGAGCATCAGGAAGCATTTCTCTACCACAGACACCAGAACAGACTGCTAATTTAACAGCAAATGCAAACGCTACATATAGTGGTGGAGAGTGGGCTAAGACAGGACCAGACAACTCAGATTGGAATGCTGAAACTATTGATACTAACTTAATTCATAATAAACAGTCTTGTCATATTGTAGCTTATAATAATGGATTTGTCACACCAGGTGGTGCCATCAATAATAGTGATACCTTTATGGGTTTGAAAAGCACTGGTGGTTATTATTTTTTCTGGCGAGTATTTAAGTATTGTAATGCCACTCCTGGCACTTGTGATTCTAGTTGGTTTGGATATGTTGTTATGAAAACACCAGCTGGTGCCTATGTGACTCTAACCGGAGGGGTAGTTGAACAAGGACAGCAGTTTAAAGTTAAAAGTAACGGTAACAATATTATTTGGGAGTTTACCACAGAGGGTAATTGGGCTTACAATTACTACACTTACGCCATCCCAGCAGATGCGGGTCACTGGCAATTTTTTACAAATGCTTGTTATGTAGGTAATCAAATAAACAACATTAGAACTTATAAAGGTAGTTATCAAGCAGCTGTAACGGAATTTGAATGGACTACCAGTTGTGTTGAAGAGTTAGAAATAGATGGGAATCAGGCGTGTTACACACCGTTGATGGATGGTTCTTGTCAAGTTTGTGTGGCCACCAGTGGGGTTGATCCCCTTTGTGTAGATGTCCTCTCCGTTCCACTTTTTTTACGTCCGAAAGACCTTGAATGTGAGGTTTGTGAATAATTATGTCAGCACCCCTTCATATTACAACTACTAGCTTACCAGATGGTATAGTCGGAACTCCATATTTTCAGTACTTAGATGCTGATAATGGTGTTTTACCATACGATTGGTCTCTGTATACTGGTTTTTTACCAAGTGGTTTAAGCATATCTACTAGTGGGTATATATCCGGAACACCTACTACAGTTGAGGGGCAAACTTTTGAGATACAAGTTCAAGATAATTTATTAGATACCGATGTAGTTCAATTCACTATTAATATAACCGGAGCTGTAGCACCTGTTATTAGTACGACATCATTACCAAATGGTACATTATCAGTCGCTTATAGTGAAACTGTTAC
>JANNVO010000166.1:0-1976 GCA_031414475.1 Rickettsiales bacterium | reverse complement strand
TTCGCCCCGGCCAATCGCGCTCAGGGCCAAAGCGGTCAGCAGGCGTTCGTAAAAGCTCGTGAGCAGCGGGTCGCTGGCTTCGACCGGTCGGCGGCTGAGGTGAACGGGCACCTGGACGCGGGTGCCGGTGAGCTGGCCTTCGTGTAACAGGCGCATGCCGGGCAACCCGCACGTGAGGAGGGCCGCGGCCCGGTGTTCATCGCAGGTGAAACGCGTGGCAGCGCGTGGCTCATCGTGGTTTTCGATGAAGTGAACGCTGCGGTTGAGAAAGTCCGTGTCCAGATCGAGCAGGTGGTTTTGCGTCTCGGCGAAGTTATCGTAAGCGAGGTGGTCGTAGAGCCATTTGTCGTAGGTGTAATCGAAGCCGAGCTGTTGCAGGTTGCGCTCCAGATCCCAGTAAACTTCAGCGATGAAGAGGAAGCCGGGGCGCTCGCGTTTCACCGAGGCGATGGCTTCTGCCCAGAATTCGCCGGGGGCGGGGGCAGCGGGTTTAGCTGAGGTCGCCCAGGTCTTGGCGAAGATGTCGCGCAGGAGGAGCATGGCCATGTCGCAGCGCAGGCCATCGCACCGGGCGGCGAGGTGGTGCAAGAGTTCCCGCATCACGGTCTGCGTGTCGGCGCGGCGGTAATCGAGTTGTGCGGTGTCTCGCCAAGCGGGGAAGAAAGGGTCTTTACCGTGGTTGATCCAAGCGATGCCGGCATAAGTCTCGGTGGCGAAGGTTTCGGGCCGGCCGGGGGTGCCGGGCACGAAGAGTTCCGGCTGCATCTTCACCCACGGGTGGCCGATACCAGTGTGGTTGGGGATGAAATCGAGGATCAGTTGCAGGCCGTGCGTATGCAGGCGAGCGCGGAAGTGGCGCAAGCCTTCCTCACCGCCGAGGGCTTCCGGGACGCGGTAGTCGGCGAGGGCATAGGGCGAGCCAGCAATATCATCGGGGGTCCAGTCGGGCAGGGCTTGCTGGATGGCGGCGATGACGGCGGGATCGTTTAAGGTGACTTCGCGCGCTTGCGCGCAGGTGGTCCACACCCCCATGAGCCAAAGGTGCGTGCAACCCAGCCGCCGCCAAGTGGTGAATTCTTCCTCCGGCACGTTGCCCAGATGGATGCGCTGGCCGTGCTGGGCGGTGAGCTGCTGGAGCCAGCAGCGGGTGTTTACTTCGTAGAGGAGCGGATGCACAGGGGGGAGGTTAAGCCGGAACTATTCTTTAGCCACGGATGGAACACGGAACAGCAGGTGAAAGTCTTGCCGATGCGCTGCTGTGCTCGTCAGCACGGTTGGGTGGTCGCGTTGAGTTCCCTCAGCGGAGGCGTTCTCCTCGTCCCTATCCGTGTTTCAGCTGTGTTCCATCCGTGGCTAAAGAATAGTGCCGGTTAAGGGGCGATAGGCACCAGCGGCGCTCCGCCCGCTGCGCTTCAGCTATTGAGCACTTTGAGGGCTTTCTCCGGGTTCTTCACCCGCAAGATGAGGAGGCCGCGGCGGGTGCCGGGGCTGGTGGCGCAATAGCAGTATTCGATGTTCATCTTGGCAGCGCCGAGCTTTTCGGCGATGACGGCGAGGGAGCCGGGGCGGTTGTCGCCGCCAATCATGATGACGTCATCTTCGACCACGAGGGTGCCGTGTTCCTCGAAGACGAACATGGCCTTTTGGGGGTTGTCCACGACCATGCGGATGACGGTGTGGTCCACGGTGTCGCTGGCGGAGATGGCATAAATGTTCACCTTGGCATCGGCGAGGGCGTGGCAGACCCGGGCGAGCATACCGGGGCGGTTTTCGAGGAAAATGGCGAGTTGTTTAGTGATTTCCATGGTGATTTTGAGAGGTGGAAGCCGGTTGTGTGTGCTACGGCCAAACGGTGGCACAACGGGACGGCGGGTTCAACGGTGGACTGGCGCGCCGCTACGTCGCAACCTTCCCGCGCATCCGCATCTTGCCGCAACTGCTCTGAGAGCCAATCGGGGCACCTGTCTGTGAACTCC
>JANNVO010000165.1:0-1807 GCA_031414475.1 Rickettsiales bacterium | reverse complement strand
CAAGCATATACGGCAGATTGAGGTTATTCGGATTCGTTTCGCGCATCATATTGATCGCCTCCATCAAATATGCCGCCTTCTCATTTTGCTCGACACCACCAGCCCAGTATAGATAAACCATATCTTTGGCGACGAGTTCGTCTTTTACTTCGAAGGCCACCAGGGCGCGAAGCTTACCCAGGAGACGTTTTTTATCTGCACTCAAGATTATTGGAGAGAGCGGCAAAATTATCTGATGACAAAGGAGCTGGTTCGCTTACTGCATTGCCGATTATTGAGACTCAGGCCGGAGATGTTTCTGCCTATATTCCAACAAACGTGATCTCTATTACGGATGGTCAGATTTTCCTTGAAAGCGCTTTGTTTTATAAGGGAATTAGGCCGGCTGTAAACGTTGGGATATCTGTTAGTAGAGTGGGCTCGGCTGCCCAGATTAAAGCAATTAAGAAGGTTTCTGGATCGTTAAAGCTTGAGCTTGCTCAGTTTAGAGAAATGGAATCTTTTGCTCAGTTTGGTTCTGACTTAGATGCGTCGACACAAAAGCTGATTAAACATGGAGCAAAGCTAACTGAACTTCTAAAGCAACCTCAATATTCTCCAGTTGTAGTAGAAGAGCAGGTGGTAATTTTGTATGCTGGAGTTAAGGGGTATCTCGATAAGATAGATGTGTCTAAGGTTCGTCTTTTTGAAGATAAGCTTATGGAAGATATTAGGTTAAAAGGAGATAGTATCCTTTCTGCAATACGCGAGGAGAAGCAGTTGAGTGAAGAAACCGAAGAAAAACTGAAAGTTTATCTTACTAGGTTTGTAAAAGAATTTTTAGACAATTAAGGGAAAATGTCTGGTCTAAAGCATCTTAGAAATAGAGTGAAGAGTATTAAATCTACTCAGAAAATCACTAAAGCTATGCATGTAGTATCTGCTGCAAAGCTTAAAAAACTGAAAGATCAGGCGGAGAATCTGAATGATTATTCTTCTGCGCTTGGTGCGGTTATGTATGATATTTCTGCAAGCGATAATTTGCTGGACTTGCCAGTAGAGGATCGCAAGTTTTTTAGTAAAGAGCTTGAAAACATGCCCCATCTTTTGGTTGTTGTGACTTCGGAGCGAGGTTTATGTGGTAGTTTTAATTCACACGTGATCAAGAGAGTTAAGCTTGATATTAAGCAACTAGAAGCACATAATAAAGAAGTTAAATTGCTTGTTATAGGTAAAAAAGGCATAGATGCTCTGAAGAATGAATTTGGAAAAAAAATAATTGGGTATTATCATGTTGCTCAAGGTAATTATGAGTGTGTTGCTAGGGACGCAAAGGGCAAAATCATAGGATTGGTAGAAAGCCAGCAGGTTGGTGCTTGTTATATATATTATAACAAATTTAAAAATGCTATGACCCAAATTATGACGAAAGCACAAATTTTGCCAGCTCAGCCCAGATCAGAAAGCAAAGTAAGTAGTGTTTCCGAGTATGAAGGTGCTGGGTTGATACGTAATGTTATAAGTTTATATATTGGTGGTCAAATTAATTACGGGTTGCTTCAGAGTCGTGCAAGCGAGGAGGGGGCTAGAATGACGGCGATGGATAATGCCACAAGAAATGCGGGTGAATTAGTTGACAAGCTGACGCTTCAACTGAATAGGTCAAGGCAAGCGATTATTACTACAGAGCTTAATGAGATTATTTCTGGGGCAGAATCTGTATAGTCAATTGAGTAGTATTTTCTGCGTTGTTGCTTGTAGCTCACCTATTGTATATAGGTTTCGCTCCATCGCGCCTAGCATAAAGTGACTACTGAATTGACTAGTT
>JANNVO010000164.1:0-2872 GCA_031414475.1 Rickettsiales bacterium | reverse complement strand
AACACCAGTTTTAACGGATACTCTGTTCAAAGCTCTAGCCGTATCACTAAGGCTACCTCCAATTTTTACTTTATGACCATTAAGCCAAATATGTTCTCTTGCAAAAACAACACCTCCATTAACCACTCTGGTATAACTAGTCGAAATTCCATGATGTAATAAACTTGCCCCTGATACTGTCGCCATAAATCACCTGATAACTAATATAAATTTATATCGAATTCTTAGTAATTAAAATTTATTAAGAATTTGGCTCATCGTACTATACTTTTGATTGCTTGTCAATAGTAAAAAAATAGTTAAACTCTTGTGTATTATGTCAAGCGGGGATCTTGGTTATGCATTACACTTGGCGCGCTAAGACTACCGCCAAGAGTTAACTTTTGGTTGTAAAACCAATACTTTCTAACTTAAATTTGTATAGAGAATTACATTAAATTTAGAGAATATTTTAGTAAAAACAACTTAATTTCAGCTAAATTCTTTACAATAATGCACTTAAATGTAATGTTTTTTATGTTGTGTTAAGATTTTTTAGTGGGCTCAAAAGAAGTGCCGCGGAGGTAGTCAGTTGCTGACATTTTAGGTTTTCCTTCGGGTTTTAGAGATTTAATTATTAATGTTCCGCTGCCGCAAGCAACCTCAAAATTACTATTTAAAATTTCTCCCGGATTAGATTGATGTTGGTTGTTAGTCCAAGTTGCTTCAAGTATTTTTATCGTCTTAGAATCATGTATAAAGTACAGTCCAGGCCATGGATTCATTCCTCTAATCTTGCAATCAATATTAAAAGCTGAATCTTCCCAATTAACTTTTGCCTCCTCTTTTGTCAACTTATCAGCATAAGAAGCACCTAGCTCTGCTTGCTTAATTCTGGGTAAGGTACCAATATTTGCTAGCACCTCTAGAAGTAATTCTCCACCAATGTTGGCACATTGATCATGCAGTTCTTGTAGGGTAATTGTTGGACGCAGAGCTAAATCTTTTTGCAAAATTATATCGCCAGTATCTAGCCCCTCATCCATTTGCATTATGCATACAGCCGTCTCTATCTCCCCGTTTATAATAGTTCTCTGCAGTGGTGCTGCTCCTCGATATTTAGGAAGTTTTGACGGATGAATATTTAAACAGCCATATTTTTTGGCTCTTAGTATATTCTGTGGAATAATAAAACCATAAGCAACTACGACAATTATGTCAGCTTCAATTGAATCAATTAATTTGATAGCTTCTTCGTTTCTAAGCGTTTTTGGCGTATAGACTTCTATATTATGCGAAATTGCCAGATCATGAATCGGTGAATTAGTAAGTTTCATTCCCCGCCCTTGCGCCTTTGGTGCCCTGGTAAAAACTGCTTTTACCCTGTGATCGCTTGATAAAATTAGATTTTGTAGAGCCGGAATAGCAAACTCTGGCGTTCCCATGAAAATTATATCCACAATTTATCCTTAGATTTTGTACTTATTAATTAACCTGACCTATAGGTAAGGAGTAGAGTTGTATGGTTTTGTACTGAGACGGCTAACGCACCGTCATCCTGAACTTGTTTCAGGATCTTCTTTCTGTTCTCATGAGATCCTGAAACAAGTTCAGGATGACCATTTACAAAGCTGACAACTATGTCTCCTAAATAAACCTACCATCTCTTATCCATAGTTCAGGTTAATTAATTCTAGCTATTGGTAGTAGCAGACATTTTCTTTAATTTTGTAAGTCTACGAAGAACGACATTTTTCTTTAATACTGATAAATAGTCAATGAGTATTTTTCCATTTAAATGGTCCATTTCGTGCTGAACTGCTCTTGCCAACCAGCCACTCGCCGAAAGTTCTTGAACCGTATTGTTATAATTAAGATATTTTATTTTAATTGAAGCATGTCTTGAAACAACTATCCCTTGATCTGGAACTGACAAACAATATTCTTCAGCCTCAATAAGTTCATCGGAAGCTTCTATTATTTCAGGATTAGCAATATATAGTGGATAAAACCCCTCTGGTCTTTCTTCTTCATCATCATTTTGCAAATCTAGCACTAAAACCCTCTTTAATACACCCACCTGATTTGCTGCTAATCCAACACCCCGATCTTCGTACATAGTCTCGAGCATATCATCCATAAGCTTTCGAACTGAATCGTCAACCAATTCAACAGCAATCGCTTTCTTTTTTAAAATTGGATCTGGCGCTGTTAGAACTTCAAGCTTTGCCATAAAACTGATCTATTCTTAAATTAACTATCGAGGGGTCATTGTAACACAAATAGTATAAACTGTAAATATAGGTTAACTTCAGGTGTTGGTATTATAGCATTTCTTAAATTAAATCAGACTAATGAATTTAAGAAATGCTATTATTCAAACGGTTTTACAATAACCATAACAACTGCGATAATCATTAGTACTGGTGGTATTTCGTTGATAAGTCTATAAAATTTTTCAGAATGCTTATTAGTACCGTTGATAAAATCTTTTCTCCATTTGGCAAGTATTCCATGAAAAATGGTCAAACCAAGAACAGCTGTCATTTTTATATGAAACCAAATACCAAGAGCAACAAATCCGTAAATATAAGCTATTAATATGCCAAAAAAATAGGTTAGAATCATAGATGGAGTCATAATTATTTTCAGTAATTTATATTCCATCTGCTGAAATGTTTTATCCATTTCTGAACCAACTTCTGCCCTAGTATGATAAACAAAAAGCCTTGGCATATAAAACATTGCTGCCATCCATGATATCACGCAAATCACGTGAATGGCTTTGTACCACATAAAATAATCTTCCATAAAATCTTTCTTAATTTATTTTTTACACGGGCATTTTGTAAAGTTACCTGGACAAATTCTTGATAAAGATGAAGAGGTTAAA
>JANNVO010000163.1:0-6244 GCA_031414475.1 Rickettsiales bacterium | reverse complement strand
GTATGACGGGTTATAGTAAAAACCCATTGAATTAAGTGATCAAATCCCGTCGTGACGAGGGAACTTGCGCAACATGACAAAGTCATCCTGAACGCATATATCATGATCTCAGGCAGCAGAAAAAAGGAGATCTTGATATCTGCGTTCCAGGATGACTTGTGCGTATAACAACATCCCAGTACAAAATCATACTCCCTTATGGGTCGCTTGCCATAACGAGTTTTGTCCCTAATTCAATGTGATTTACTATAGTTTATAAAAAAACTAATCCCTGACTACCATCACTGAAATAGAAGAGTGCCTGACAATCTTTGAAGCATTTGGCCCGAGCATGTAATCTCTAAGCTGAGGTCTAACGGCTGAAATAATGATTAAATCAGCATTTTCACTCTCAGAATATTTTATTACCTCGTCGTACACTGCTCCTCTACCAATATAATAGTCAACATCTACTCCCTTTGGTACGTACTTTTCTACTATCTCATCAAA
Organism: Rickettsiales bacterium; assembly: GCA_031414475.1. Taxonomy (GTDB): domain Bacteria; phylum Pseudomonadota; class Alphaproteobacteria; order Rickettsiales; family Rickettsiaceae; genus Megaera_A. The sequence continues at coordinate 5,755 of JANNVO010000163.1, read as the reverse complement.
TTGCTTAGTATATTTTTGTTTTTGATCACTCATCCAGTGCCTTGGAAGATAGTCCTCTATCATTTTCATTCCAAAATCAGGCATTATATAAAGTAAATGTAATTTTGAACCGAACGCATTAACAAAATTCAAAGCAGGTGGAAAAACCGCTTTTAATGATTGTTTATCGGCTAAATCAACTGGAATAATAATATTCTTGAACATAAAAACTAAGCTATTTTAATAAAAACTATTTTTGAGCATCACTCTTAAATCCTGGTATAACAAAACCACCTGTAAATTCAGAATCCTCTATATCATAGAGTACAGGATCTGAAGATTTAAATCTACTAAGTCTTGAACTCAAATAATCTAGAAAATTTTCCACTATCTTTTTATCTACAGATTTGCCAGCTATGAATATAGCGGAAATTGCAACTGTTTCTTGATCTTCAGTAATACCAGGATACCCCCCCGCCTCTAGAACTACTTTTTTAAACTGTGGAGAGTTTTTTACCAACAAATCAATCTTATCACTTTCAATTGTAACAAAGTCATTCTCACATACGTGAGTAACCATATTAACCAACATGTCTGGATGCCCAGTCATAAGCATGATAGCATCAATTTTACCAGCACAAAATTCTTTTGCATAATCTTCATGAGCTATTTCAATATCCTCTGGAGGTTTCTTAAAATCATAATATGCAGCAAGAGCGTCATAAGCAACTGAACTATCAGACTTAGGCGGGCCATTAGAAATTCTCTTGCCATCGAGATCTCCAAAAACTAGTATTTTATCATCATCCTTAACAAGGACAGTAAAATATTCATTATGCAAACGCAATAATTGATACATATCTTTAAATGGCTCGGTAGCCGCAAAATGACCTGTTCCATTATATGACTCCACAGCTAAATTTGACATAGTAAATGCGAAATCTATTTTTTCTCTTTGTAATAGCCATATATTCTCTAGCGATCCAGTCGTCGGTACTACATCACATTTTATACCGTCGTTAGCACGAGATATAAACCGACATAAATTCAATCCGATATTATAATACCCTTCAAGTAAGCTACCGCTACCAATTTTTATGACTTTTTTCTCAACAGCACCAGCTGAGCTAGCACACAATATTAGTACCGAAACACCTATGTAAATCAATCGCAAAATCTTCATATCAGCCTTCTTTTAAGAGTTATACATTTCTTTATCAAGAGTTCCTTCTGAACTATCTATAACTAGAGTTATAGTGGCATCACCTGTAATATTTATGGTTGTACTTAGTAAATCTAGTATTCTGTCAATGCCAACTAAAAGCGCTACCCCTTCTATTGGTAATCCAACTGAAGTCAGCATTACAGGTAGCATAATTATAAACGATCCAGGTATACCAGCCCCGCCAATTGACCCAAGGGTTCCTGTCAGGATAATAACAATATAATCTGATAACGCTAAGTCTACACCCATCGCTTGAGCGAAAAAAATAACCGATAAGCCGAGCTTAATCGATAAACCATTCATGTTAATTGATGCACCTAACGGTAAAACAAAAGAAGTGCTAGACTCAGACACACCCATCCTATTTCTACATACTTGCATCGTTGTTGCTAAACTAGCTTTACTGCTACCAGTAGACATGGCAATCATCTGATATTCTATACTTTTTTTGTAAAAAGGTATTGGAGAAATTCGACAAAATACAAATATAATCAAGCCGTAGATTAGGTACTGTAGTATAAAAGCCAATATTATTGCCTGAACTAATTTTCCTAATGTATATATTATATCTAGGCCTTGATCCCCAATAACCCATGCCGTAAGCGCAAAAGCAGCATAGGGAGACAACTGCACCACGATAGCAATCATTTTCAAGACTAGTTTCGCTGCAGCATGAATAAAGTTTCGCAATGGATCAGCAGAAGAACCCATTCCATTAATTATTATACCTGTGAATATGGAAAAGAAAACCACTTGTAAAATATTGGAGGTAGCAAAAGCTTGGAACACATTATCAGGAACAATTTTAATAAAGAAATCCAAAAGATCAAAATTACTTTCTTTAAAATTTTTCTCCGCTACCTGCCCCATATTAAGAACGACACCAGCTCCAGGTTTTAGAATATAAGCTACTCCGAGACCAAACGTCACTGCTAAACAGGTAGTTCCAAGATAGGCTATCACAGCTTTTTTTGCCACTCTTCCAATAGAGCTTGGGTCTCTCATCCCAGTAATACCAGAAACTAAACTGAAGAATAGTAGAGGAACTATAACCATTTTTATCAAACGGAGAAAAACCGTTCCAATAGGTTTTATAGTTTCAACATGCTGGGGAGTATATACTCCGAAAATTACCCCCAAAATCAGGCCTAGAAAAACTTTATGCCATAATTTCATAAGAAAACCCCCATCACACTAGACCATAACAGTCATAAATTACAACACACTACTTGTATGAATCCAATCTATATACTTAACCAATCCGCCAGTAATATCAAGCTTAATTATTTGAGGTAATTGATAATTATGATTTAATTTTATCGATTCTTCAATAAGTTTGTAGTTTTTAGACGCTGCTTTTATCATTAAGCGAAACTCTTTTTCTTGTCTACATTCATCTTCATAATAAAAAAAACTTTGAACTTTATCAAGCTGAACACAAGCTGCTAACCTTTGTTTAACCAAATTGCTAGCAATTTTATTCGCCACATCTTTGCTATCAGTCGTTGTGATTACAATACATGATTCTCTAGATTTCATACTACCTCAACAAATGCATTAGGAGTTTCAAATAGTTTAATTTTAATTATTTGAAATGAGTTTTTAGTAAATAACTTGGGTATAATGTCTACTTTAAGGTGCAGAGCTATATTCTCTGCAGTAGGGTTTGATTTTAAATAATATATATTTTGGCCAGTATAATTAGCAATAAACGACCCAAGCTTCTCATCATCACTATGCAAAATTACATTGTGATCAAAATTACGGTCAATCCATTCTTTCATTACAGATTTTAGCTCTCCAAAATCTACAACCATACCAAGATCATTCAATTCTTCTGATCTTGCTGTAATTTCAAGGACATATCTGTGCCCATGAAGATGTTTGCACTTATGCTTATGGCCAATAACTCTATGCCCAGCATCGAACTCTATGCGACGAGTACATTCAATCATAACAATACCTAAAATTGTGCGTGTTTAGTTATCCAAAACTGGCGTATATCCTTATCCGGCTTCTGTCTCATGAGATCCTGAAATAAATTCAGGATGACGGTTATTGTGTGTTTAGGATGACAGCTTCACTCACAGTCATCCCGGACTTAACCCTGGATCTTCTTCCGTAAATTGAGATGCTGAATTTAATTCAGCATCTCATTCCGCTGTACAAGATCCATGAGCCGAAGGCATGCGAGCCCAACGAGTTCAGGATGACGGTGTGCGTCGTATGTAAAAACATAGTTGATGACTATACTTTTATCATTATAAAAATTTAAGTAATGCCCGACGCTTCTCAAGCTTATCTAAAATAATATCTGCTTGCAAAGACCCTTGCTGCTGATCAAGAAGACTACTCTCCAGAAGTGAGATCTGGTTCATCACGTCTGTTTTAGTTTCTCTCTCTAAAACAACTGCAAATTCACTAAGAATATTCAGCTCCTCACCATTAACTTGTGCAACAGCATTAAAGACAAAATACTTCTGTTCTATTCCACTCAGAAACACCGAAATAATACCGGTATTAATATTAGATATAAGTTTACAATGTCCCGGAAGAACACCAAACATCCCTTCTTCACCAGGAAGATTTACCATATTTGCCTCTACATCGAGAAGAGTCATAGCTGGTAGTATGATTTTCACCGATAAAGTACTTCTCATATCAAAACTATATTGTTACTTTTTCTTCAAGTTTCTTAGCCTTCTCAATCGCTTCTTCAATCGTTCCAACCATGTAAAATGCAGCTTCGGGCATATAATCGTATTTACCTTCAATCAAGCCTTTAAAACCAGCTATTGTATCTTCGAGATCAACAAATTTACCAGGCATCCCCGTAAATACTTCTGCTACATGGAACGGCTGAGATAAAAATCTTTGTATTTTACGAGCTCGACTAACAATCAATTTATCTTCTTCTGATAACTCATCCATACCAAGAATAGCAATAATATCTTGGAGAGATTTATATGTTTGAAGGATCCTTTGTACTTCCCTTGCTATATTATAATGCTTGTCACCAACTATTTCAGGATCAAGCATCTGCGAGGTGCTATCGAGCGGATCAACAGCAGGATAAATACCAAGTTCTGCTATTTGACGACTTAAGACCGTTGTAGCGTCAAGATGCGTAAACGACGTCGCAGGGGCAGGGTCAGTTAAGTCATCCGCTGGAACATAAATAGCTTGAACAGATGTAATAGAACCATGTTTTGTTGATGTAATTCTCTCTTGCAACATTCCCATATCAGTAGCCAATGTTGGCTGATATCCAACCGCTGACGGTATACGCCCCAAGGTTGCAGATACTTCAGAACCAGCCTGCGTAAAACGGAATATATTATCAATAAAAAATAGAACATCTTGACCACCATCCAAATCTCTAAAAGATTCAGCAATAGTCAGTCCTGTCAGCGCTACTTTCGCACGAGCTCCAGGTGGCTCATTCATTTGACCATATACTAGAGAAACCTTCGACTCATCAAGTTTATCTGGATTAATAACACCAGAAGCTATCATCTCATGATAAAGATCATTTCCTTCTCTAGTCCTTTCCCCCACACCAGCAAATGCTGTATATCCGCCGTGCGCCTTGGCCACGTTGTTAATAAGCTCCATAATGATAACAGTTTTACCAACACCAGCTCCACCAAAAAGACCAATTTTACCACCCTTAGCATATGGAGCAAGAAGATCTACAACTTTTATACCAGTCGTCAAAATGCTCCTTTCAGTAGATTGCTCTTCAAAGGAAGGAGGCTGTCTATAAATCGAAGAATAGGTTTTAGATACTATAGGCCCTTTTTCATCTACTGGCTCGCCAATCACATTCATAATTCGACCTAAAGTACTAACTCCAACTGGAATCTGGATTGGCTCGCCAGTGTCAGTTACTTCAGTACCTCTGGTCAATCCATCCGTTGAGTCCATGGCAATGCATCGAACAGTATTGTCTCCAATATGTTGCGCTACTTCTAACACTAATTTTTGACCATTATTTTCACACTGCAGTGCATTTAAAATATTGGGAAGTTGTGCACCTCCAGGGAATTTGACGTCAACAATAGCCGAAATAATTTGAGTAATTTTGCCTTTATTCATAGTTATATATTACCAATTAATTATCTTTATCAATAGCCAATTTGCCAGAAATGCTGTAATTTTCTGGCTCTAAATCTGTTATCACAATCCTTACTTTTTCTGGGCCAACATTCACTGAATCACAAACCGCTTTAGTAACTGTTTCTATAAGCTTTCTTTTCTGCTCTAATGTCCTTCCTTTTATCATTTGTATGCTTATCAATGGCATGCCATACTCTTAAATTTATTACTAAACTAGTCAATTCAGTAGTCACTTTATGCTAGGCGCGATGGAGCGAAACCTATATACAATAGGTGAGCTACAAGCAACAACGCAGAAAATACTACTCAACAACATCCCATACTCTTAAATTTATTACAACTAGTCAATTCAGTAGTCACTTTATGCTAGGCGCGATGGAGCGAAACCTATATACAATAGGTGAGCTACAAGCAACAACGCAGAAAATACTA
>JANNVO010000162.1:0-1915 GCA_031414475.1 Rickettsiales bacterium | reverse complement strand
GGAGAGCACGACACGCAGCAGAGTTTGAGTTCCCACCCAACACTCTTAACTTTGATTTGTTGAAGCGGCAGACAGCAAAAATCAAGTTTCTTGATTTCGCTCAGATTTGTTGAGCACAAGGATGGTCAGCAGGTACGACGCCGGAGGCGTCTTGCAAGGCAGTTTGCGATAGGGCAGGTACCACTTCGAGTCCCCCTGATTTTCGGCCGCGTCATTGCGTTGCTGGAAGTTGGCAAGGAACTCCGGGCAGGTATCTCGGCGGACGATTTTTTCTCCGTCAACAACACCGAACTTGACGTTCGGAAGAGTAGCGATTTCCGTTTTTCGGATTGTCGTTTAGTCTTCCGCGCGCAATGTTCATTAAAACACTTTGCTACTCATAGAGCCGTTGAGTTTCACCTCGTGAAATCAGGGGTCTTTGGGCAGCTACGTCTGCGTGTTGCGTGACTTTTTCAACATTTGGAAAAGTTTGAGGTTTCGCGCGGATTTAACGTCCGCTTTTCGTCCTGATAGCATCCAGTGTAGATGACGCCTGATTGCGTCTCTGCGCATCCGTTGCGCGCTGTGATCGTCACAAATACTGTTTTTTAGTCCACATTTTATTTTTTGGGATTTTAGCGGAATACTTTTACGTCAATCCGCGAACTCACCAATTGATTCTGATTCTTTCACGCCGCACCTCTCGATTTATCCACACTGTTTTTGTCATCGATTCACTCTCGTGAATGTCATCACTCGGTTATTGCGAGTTGATTATCGCATTGTGTGAGTAGGGGCGACTCGTTTCGCTCCTGATCAGTGACGTTTATCAGCTCCCATCTCATACATCGCCAGCTTCCATCCAAATCTAAAGTTTTCTCTCGATCCCGAATCGAAAAGTACAAGGGCCATCCCATGACAAGCCGTCGCCTCCATCGTCAAGCCAAGCACCAAGCCGCGCGTCAACAAAGCATCCGCCAAAAGAACCAGCTCTGGCGAGTGGAGATGCACACCGCAATCACCCGCTTCCATGCAGTGCAAAAGGCGCGCCTGGATCGCTGGAAGAATCTCTTCCCAGTGTTCATGCCGCTCAATCTGTCGCGGCTCCCAAGCTATCTCCAGGCGTTCGTCGCCGCTGTCGGCAAAATCCTGACCCGCGGCCAGACGATCCGCAACCAGCTCGTCAAAACGGCCGATGCGGTCGGCGACCAGCTTGTCGCTGCGGCAGCCAGCGTCAGCGGCACGCGCAAATCCCGCCGTGCCCGGCAACTCCGCGCTGGTCATGTGAACTTAGGCGCATGGCGCTCCCGGAAATCCGGCAAGAAAGCCAAACCGAGCAACCGCGCGCGATGTTGGCGGCGAATGTGTGGGTGAATGATAACTGGGTTATTTCAAACGATGTAGACATGAGCGGAACGCTCACTGCTTTCGACATCGTCACAAACGCTGGCCAAGGCGATGACAATGCTTTCTCGGGAGAATTCGGCACCGATGCGTTTGCAACAATTACGGATGCCCTGACCGTCTTGGATCCTGGCGGAACCATCAATGTCTCCGGTGGTACTTACGTAGGTAACGCAATTCTAGCGAATCAAGCGTATGTCTTACTCCAGAACAATGTCAGCTATGGTTCGATCTCGACTAGCGATACGTTGGCTGAATTGGATATCAATGCGCATACATTGACATTAGACGTTGCAACCGATGTCGCATTTGCGGGAAAAATATCCGGCTCTGCTGGGACGATCCTGAACAAAAACGGCGTCGGTCAGTTGACGGTTACAGGGAATAATGCGTCCGGTTTTACTCCCACCGTTAGTATCAACGCTGGCAGTATCCGGATTACGAATTCCACGGCGATGGGTGGTACTTCGGCCGTAGTGAACGTTGGCAATACCAGCGTCTTTGAAATCGATGGCGTCAGCTTTAATCGTCA
>JANNVO010000161.1:0-31191 GCA_031414475.1 Rickettsiales bacterium | reverse complement strand
CGCTTTTTTAATTTTCTACCACTTTCTAATCGGGGCGTCTTACCAATTAGATCAACAAGAGATCCTGCTGATAGGGTTGATATGTCGCTTAATACCCTGGTTCCAACTACGGCCAATAAGTCCTATGACATGAAGGAGTTAATAGCTCGTATTGTTGACGAAGGAGAGTTTTTTGAGTTACAGCCGGATTATGCCAAAAATATAATAATAGGTCTTGGCTATATGGAAGGTAGGCCTGTTGGCTTTGTCGCCAATCAACCTCTGCACTTGGCCGGATGTTTGGATATTGATGCCTCTCGTAAGGCTGCACGATTTATCAGATTTTGTGATGCCTTTAGCATTCCACTGGTTACACTTGTCGATGTTCCCGGATTTTTGCCCGGCGTCGAGCAGGAATATAATGGAATTATCAAGCATGGTGCTAAGCTGCTTTACGCTTATGCCGAAGCTACAGTTCCTAAAATTACTGTTATTACTAGAAAGGCTTATGGTGGTGCATACATTGTTATGAACTCGAAGCACTTACGCGGGGATGTTAATTATGCTTGGGTAAACTCAGAAATTGCAGTTATGGGAGCAGAAGGGGCGGCTGAAATTATTTTCAGGGAAGAGTGTAAGGATCCAGTCGCTAAACAGAAGATAATAGAAGAATATAAAGAAAATATAACTTCTCCATTTATTGCTGCTTCTAGGGGGTATCTTGATGATATTATCAGACCACAGAATACTCGTTGGCGTATTTGTAAATCGTTGAATTATTTACGTGCCAAAAAAGTTGAAACACCTTGGAAGAAGCATGATAATTTACCATTGTAAAGATTAGTTTAAAAATTGTATGAGCAAACCATTATTTGAAAAAGTATTAGTAGCAAACAGAGGTGAAATAGCTCTGCGCATAATGAGAACTTTGCGTAAGATGGGTATTACTTCTGTTGCTATATATTCCGAGGCGGATACAAACTCAAATCATGTGCAATATGCTGACGAGGCGTATTACATAGGTAACTCGCCTGCTACAGAAAGTTACTTATCAATCAAAAATATAGTTAATGCAATTAGGATTAGTGGAGCAACCGCGGTTCATCCTGGTTATGGATTTTTAGCAGAAAACTCTCAGTTCGCTAATATTTTAAAACGAGAAGGAATAACTTTGATTGGCCCTAGTGCCAAAGTTATCAAGCAAATGGGAGATAAGATTGAAGCAAAGAAAGTTGCTATAGATTCTGGCGTTAGTACCGTCCCTGGTTATATGGGGATAATTCATAATCTAGAGCAAGCGATTGAAATTGCAGAGGGTATAAAATTTCCAATTATTATCAAGGCAGCAGCAGGTGGTGGCGGTCGTGGGATGCGCGTTGTTAATAACGTGAAAGAAATGGAAAAAGCTTATGCTTCGGCGAGGCTTGAGGCTGAAAATTGCTTTAGTGATGGTAGGGTATTTATTGAGAAATTGATTAAATCTCCAAGGCATATCGAGATCCAACTTTTAGCGGATCAATTTGGTAATGCTGTTTGTTTAGGTGAGCGTGAGTGTTCAATTCAAAGGTATCATCAGAAAGTAATTGAAGAAGCTCCAAGTTCATTTGTTGATGAAGAAACCAGAAAAAAAATGTATTCAGAGGTTGTTGCTCTAGCTCAAAAAGTAGGGTACTACTCCGCTGGAACCGTTGAATTTATGATGGATCGGGATAAAAATTACTATTTTCTTGAAATGAATACTAGGTTGCAAGTTGAGCACCCAGTTACAGAGCTTATTACTGGTATTGATCTTGTTGAGCAGATGATTAGAGTCGCTGCTGGTGAAAAGCTGTCGTTTACTCAAGATGATATTAAGCTAGATGGCTGGGCAATTGAGTCTAGGATTTGTGCCGAAGATCCTTCTCGTGGTTTTTTGCCTTCAAGCGGAAGGATTTTGGAATATCAGGAGCCACCTAAAAGTGCTAATGTGAGAGTCGATAGTGGCATTGGTCCTGGTGGTGAAGTTAGTATGTATTACGATGCCATGATCGCAAAATTATGTACTTATGCTAAGACTAGAGAAGAAGCGATTGAACTAATGAAAAAATCCTTGAGCTCTTTTGTGATTCAGGGGATTTCTCATAACATTAGTTTTTTAGAGGCTCTAATTCATCACCAGAGATTCATGGATGGTGATATTAATACTGGATTTATTGACGAGGAATACCCAGATGGTTTTTCTGGAGCGAAGTTAACATCGGAAATAAATGAGGTCTTCTTATCTACGGCTATTTTTGCTTTTCTTACTGAGCAAAAAAGAGCCTCTTCGTTGCAAAATCAAATGTCAGACCAGTCAAATAAAATTGGTACTCGCTGGATTGTGTCGATCGATGGTGGTCAATTTCCAATAATGACTAAACAGGTTGATAATGGCTACAACATAAGGCATGGTTTAAACAGAATTACTATTAGCAGTAATTGGAATATAGGCAGCCCACTGATTACAGCCATTATAAATGGCCAAAAGGTAAATATCAAAGTTGAAAGGATAGTGACTGGATATAGGCTGACATATTCTGGGATATCGGTAGAAACCTATGTAAGGTCACCAAGAATGTCCGAACTTGAGTCATTAATGCTTAAAAGAGAAGATGTTGAAGGGATGCTGGAACTATTAGCTCCATTATCTGGACAAATTGTAGGTATTAGCGTTGCTGTGGGTGATATAGTAGTTCCTGGTCAAGAGTTGATTGTGCTTACGGCAATGAAGATGGAAAACATTATTACAGCAGAGCGTTCTGGTAAGATCGTTAAGATTAATGTTGCTCCATTAGAAAACGTATCGGGTGGCCAGTTGCTCATTGAATTTGAATAAGGCTCTAGCCTTTAAAAATTCAACGAACAAAGGTAATATAGTAAATTGATTACTTGATAATTTGTTACTCGTTTCTCACCTTATTATACCTATAATTATATAGGCTTTGCTTCATCATGCGTCTTTGCACTAAATACCCCTGAATTTACTATATCGAGAAGCTTATCGGGAATACCCAGAAGAAAAGTTATCCTGAATTAACCTGAACTATGGGTAAGGTAATTCATAATAGTGTTTTTGTAAAAACTTTTCATGAAGAGTCTACATGCATACGAGAGAGAGAAAGTCATTGAACTTGATTAGGATCTTCTTCTATCTTGTGAGATATAGGCCAAGAGGCAGTTGCCAAATCAAGTTCAGTATGGCTGTGTGTTATATAGTACGCCCCCATTAAAAAACCGACTCTATTCCTTATCCATAGTTCAGGTTATTTAGTACTCTGCAAAGGAAATTAGTTCTTCGATAGCTCCAGCAGCTTTCTTATTTTTTTCATAAATACTAATTTACATTAACTAATGTATATGCTATAAGTTAAATATAAATTAACTATTTTTGGAGAGTCATCGTGAGAAGTTTATTTTTAAAGTCAGTTACAGACAATAATATTGATGCGGTAAAAACTTATTTAAATGATCCAAGTTTTGAAAAGAACTGGATGGATACATTAAATTTGGCTTCAATAATTAAAGAGTCAGTAGATATTGGTATTTTACTTATCCAGGCTGGAATGGATGTTAATGTAACTATGTATGATGATTCTGGAAGTAAACCGCTTCTTGCTTATGCGATTGACAATAAACTAGAAGCTTTAATAGAGGTTCTTTTAGCAAGACCTGATTTGAATATTAACGAGACTTTTAATATTCCAGGTACTTATGGTTCTACCTCATTATTAATACATGCCTTTAATCAACAAGCTAATGGAGTTGTTAAAGCTTTATTGGCAAAAGATGACATAGACTTAAGCGTAAGAGGTGGTCATGCTAAGAACATTCTTAATATAGCAATTGAAAATAAGGATGTAGACTTAGTTAAAGACATTTTAAATCATAAAAACTTTAAAACGGATTTACTTCAAAATGTTTACTTAAATAACGTAATTAAAGAGTCAGTAGATATTGGTATTTTACTTATCCAGGCTGGAATGGATATCAATGTAACTATGTATGATAATTCTGGCAATAAACCTCTTCTAGCTTATGCAATTGACCATAAACTAGACGCTTTAATAGAGGTCCTTTTAGCAAGGCCTGATTTGAATATTAATCAAACTTTTGATGGTGGAAGTTCTTATAATCATTATACCTCATTATTAATACATGCCTTTAATCAACAAGCTAATGGAGTTGTTAAAGCTTTATTGGCAAAAGATGACATAGACTTAAGCGTAAGAGAGGGTTATGCTAAGAACATTTTTAATAAAGCAATTGAAAGTAAGAATGTAGAATTAGTTGCTGACATTTTAAATCATAAAAACTTTAAAATGGATTTAATTCAAAATGTTTACTTAAATAACGTAATTAAAGAATCAGTAGATATTGGTATTTTACTTATCCAGGCGGGAATGGATGTTAATGTAACTATGTATGATGATTCTGGAAGTAAACCGCTTCTTGCTTATGCGATTGACAATAAACTAGAAGCTTTAATAGAGGTTCTTTTAGCAAAACCTGAAGCGATTTTAGCAAGGCCTGACATAAAAATTAGCCAGAATGACTGTGGTACTGTCGTTACTTATTTAAATGAACACCACAATATTAAACCTTCAGAATCTTTGCTTAAAGAATTAATTATCAATTCTGAAATAGACAAAATTATCGAGTATCTAAAACAAGTTAATTTTGATTGGGCAACAAAATTTAATAATGGTGAAACCATATTACATTTGTTACTTGCACGTAATGATGCTAATAACACTAAAACGTTAGAATATGCAGATTATTTGCTACAGCAAAATACTCCATCAAATGAACCAGTAATTAATGTTAATCAACGAGACAATAATGGAGATAGAGTAATTGATCTTGTTAAAATTCAAATAACAAATGATTATCTGGCCTTTATCAAATTGCTAAGAGATCATGGATCAGTAGAGCCTAAAGAGCCGATATCGTCGCTGAGTGTGTCCAAGCTTATATTGGATAACGGTAGCGGTACGCCTCCGGATGGAATAGAAGGAAATAAAGAAAAAGCAGAAACAGTACTTCAGTTGATGCTTAATAAATACAAATTAACTGACCAGGAAATTAATAATGAAATCACTCAATTTAAAGCAAACCCAGACTTGGCAACTATACAAGCTGTATGGGGGGGTGGTATTGATAATGTCTTGCAAGTGATCGATAAATTATCAACTATGCATAATGTTCAAGATAGATTAACAGTGAGTTGGGATTTTGAAAAGGTTCTAGGTATATTGATTCATATAACAAAAAATAATGAAGAGAATACATCAAAGTTGATTGACACTTTAAGCCAAATCAAGATGTGTGATTTAAGTAAATTAATAAATTTACTTGCTGTAGGACAAGATGAAATTATTGAATCAATAGAAGTAGATTACACCAAAAAATCTTTTGAAAGCTTTGAGGATATTTTAGGATTAATACACTCTGTAGCTTTCTCAATCCTAGGCGATAAAATGCCTTTGGCTTTTATAAAGTGGAAAAATGATCTTACTAATAATGTTTCAATTGAAGATCCTGAGCAATGGTGTGGTTATACACAAAAGATACAGGGAATATTTAATAAAATATTTGCTGAGCATGCAGAGGGCATTACTAACTCTAGTTATCATTTTACTGATGGTTTAAAATTAAAAATTATAGACCCTCTATTTGAGAAAATTATAAGCAAAGATGGGGTAAATGGTACTATAAAAGACACTTGGAAAAGTATTATGGAACAGGGAGCTGCTCTACTTGCGGCAGAACTCTTTGACAAAATTGTAGCTGGAGAGAAAACAGTAGATTCAATAGCACAAGCAGTTTTTGACTATCCATTATCTTTTGGTGAGCTTCCGTTATTGGATGCAAGCACAATTAAGCATTATTATGCATTGATTAGCGACAAATATGGAGAGAAGGAGGCTAATCAGTTTGCTTATCTCTTACAAGACTGTTTTTTAAATCATGACGCGGAAGAATATTTACATCATGTTCATGAAAATCCAGGTCATGATGATAATATCGTATTACACGGAGATATCGCAGATCATTCATAGAGAATTCGCTATGAGGGGAATTAAAAAATTAGATTCCCCTTCTGATATTAATACTGGGTTATTGACGAGGAATGCCTATTTGTGAGGGGTTTTAACCATTTTATTATTCAATCGATATAAAATAATGTGTAAGTAACATAAATTATTCAAGATAATCACCTATTTATTGACTCCTTAATGAATTTCTTAGTACAATTGTTATGTGTATTAAAATCTGGGGAAAATTATGTCTAAAGCACCGAAGGAGAATCCGGCTGAACCAAAACCAAAAAAATATTTAATTCTAACATCATCTGGTGGTGGTGGGCATATTTCAGCAGCAAAAGCAAGAAAACAGGAATTGTTGACTAAATTAGCCACAGAGGAACTAAAAAAGGAAAATAAGGAAGCAACCAAAGAAGCGTTAAAAGCAAAACAAGAGGAAATAGATAAACGAAATATTATAGATATTGTTGACTTAATGGGTCTAGACCCTGTTAGGGCTAATAAAGATAAAGCATGGGTTCCTACAATTAGTGCCTTCGGCCATGAGCTTTTTTCCGGTAAAGCAAATACTGAAAAATGGGATGAATTACAGAAAAAAGGCGGTATATCTTCGGTGAAAGAGCTAGAATCATTAGTTAGTATGCAGTGGATGGCAGAAGTTATACAAGGGCCATCGGTTTATGCCAATCTAAAAGCATATTTATCAGAAAATGATGTCCAAGAGATATATAATACTCAAGCTCTATCAACTCCAGCAATTTGCCAAGCGGTGGTTGAAGCAAATACTGAGCAAGGGAAACAACTTAAGATCAATTCAACAGTTACAGAGTTTTTAACCGATAGGGCGGTACACTTTTTAGACCCTCTAAGTAGAGTTAAACCAGAACACAGAGCGGTCTTAAGTGTAGAAGTAACTGAACCACCACTTTGTGCTCCAGGTCAAACTATAGAAGATTTTAAAAAATCACATGGTGTGGATGGTATTACATTCCGTTTTTTATCTCAGGAGGGCATTGAGCCTCCAGTTAGGCAAGAATTCAAAGCATTGGATTTTACTTCTACTCCACCTGGGCCAAAAATAGTTATTAAAGCTAAAGCTGATCACGATGCAGGCAAAGGTGAGCGCCCAGAGCAAACTTATATTGCCAATTGTTTAAAGGGTAAGGGGGCGGTGAATAGTGGTAATGATTTTACTATAGATAAAGGGCCGAATGATAAGCTTGTTACTATAACTATGGGCAGTCAGGGAAGTGCTACTGTACTATCATATGTTGATAAATTTATTGATGATGCTGTTGCTAATCCACCTAAAGACGGAAATGTATATTTATGCGTTGCTGCTGGTAAAAATGAAGGAGATAATTCTTTGTATGCTCAAGTAATAAAGCGTATAGAGGAAAGAAGAGAGGAGTTAGAAAAGGCTGGCAAAAAGATACCTGATTCAGTAACTATTTTACCGCTGGCGTTTCAAGATGGGAAACATATGGCATCTCTACTGCAAAATAGTGATGTGCTGATCACAAGATCTGGTGGCATGTCTAGTATAGAAGCTAAATATACACAAACCAAAAACCCAAATCGCCGTGTATATGTACATTCTGAGGAAAGGATAGCTACTCCAAGCACTTTTCCGTCCCACAATTATGATGCCATGTATGAAGGTTTATTAAGTGGTACAGTCAGATGGGAAGGTGGTAATGCTGAATATTTAATGAAACACATAAAGGCCTCACTAGGAAGTCCTCAAACAGTTAGTTTTGGCTTTGGAGAGCAACAAAAGGACGTAGCTAAGGTTAAGTCTTTATTTCATATGGCCTATGATAGTGAGTTAGATAAAAATAATCATGAGCAAATCAAAGACTTAATATATTCTGGATCAAATCCCAATTTAAAATTTCCAGGGGGATCATCTTTAATCGATCACTGTAAAGATTTTGAAACTAAAAAATTGCTTGTACAACATGGTGCAATTATTACCAATAAATCTATTGAAGGTCTTGATCCAAAACAAATCAAAGAATTAAAGCAATCTCACAGTCAATTCAAAAGTGATTATGATAAAGGAACAAGTGTTATAGATAGTGCGTTTCAAGCTGCCATCGAAAAAGGTAATTTAGAACAAGTAAAAGGGCTATGTCATAATTTTAGTGCAGTTAAAGATCATAAAAATAGCAAAATAAACGTACTAGAATTTGTTATTGAGAAAAACCAACCTAAAGCACTGCAAGTACTGTTAGATCAAGGCTTGAAAATTGATGCTAAAAAAGCCTATAAATTACTGGATAACAAAGGTGTTGAATATGATGAAATGATAAAGCTCATGGTAAGAAACCAAGTGCTACATCCTATTGATGACAAAATGCCTAAAATGACTGGCAAACAGGTTGAAGGAGCGATAGATGTAATGTATGAAGCTGGTAATAAATATGGTAATACTGAGTTACATAAAGCAGTTTATTATAAAAATAAAGGTGATGCTGCCTTTAAGGAACAATTTGGTAATCGGACATTTGAACAAGTGTTAAATGACAATGTGGAATCGTTAAATAAACAAAACCTAGATGGTAAAACTCCATTAACTATTACTAATGATCGACAAACCAGACGTGATTTAGTGAAATTAGGTGCTGATCTCCAATATTTACCTGACGGTTTTGCGAAGGCTAATAAAGAAGAGGTAAGGCAGCTGAGTGAATTACGTGTTGAGTGTAGTGAATTAATAAAAGATACACGCAGTATAATAATTCAAGAATATAAAAAGCATAAGGATGATCCAAAAGGATTCGCTGACGCAATTGTTGATAGAATTACCAAATTATATCAAGACAGCCCAGAAAAACTTACAGCTGAGCAAGCAACAAAGATATCTGGCTACTGTGAAGATGTTCATAAGAATCTAGCCGCTGCTAATAAAAAACCAGAAAAACAAACTATTGGTGCTAAAATTGCTAATAAAATTAGAGCAATTGTGGGAACTACAATATTTGATAAATTTTCTAAAGATGCATCGGTTGAGGTTGGCAAAGGTTTAACTACGGTGCTGCGTAATGTTGAATCTGGAAAGGGCATTACAGTAGATTTAGATAAATCCCTAAAAGCTATAAAGCAAAATTTAGCAATGCACAAATCCAATGGCTCTTCACGGAGTGCTAAAAACTCTAAGCCAAGATCTACTAGTCATTCACTTTGAATTAGGCTAGCTGTTTCTCGTCTCTCTCCTTGTATATAGGTTTCGACTCATCGTGCCGAGTACCTAATCCAAATTGAACGACTGGTATGTGCCACAAAAAGTTGCATTTTTTTGGTTCCAAGCGTTTTTATGCTGTGAGTGAGGATGTTAGAAGATCTGCTATTAATATTATTAAGTGTTATGAATCTCAGCCGACTCTTAAGAATTTGGAGTGAATATAGGTTAGTTACTAGAGATCTTGATTCTTTTTCTGGGTGGGATAAAAACGGTTTCTTTTGTTTCACTAAAATTCGAATTAAGCTCCATAATGCCTACGTAGTAACTTCCGTTTTTTACCAGGCTGATTATTGACCAACCATTTCTGATATCTTCGGAAATTTTATCTAATTCAACCTGGTTATCAGTAAAGGACACTAATTTTTGTTGGGGCTTATTTTTAGACATAGAATTAATACATTAAAGATTACTTAATACACTTATTAATAACATAACTATATATTATTTGATATCATTTGCAAGGAAAACTGTAGTAAATGTCATATATTCCTAAAATATATTCTGAATTTTTATATTAAAACTTGGGAATTGGTATGAAAAAATTTATACTAGCAAGTCCAAGTCGCTTAAGATTAATAAGAGCTTGTTGACAAGGCTAGGTCTCCGTATTATGGTCACAATTTATTTTTAGAATTGATAGGTATGTTTGAATTAGGAAAATATAAGCTAAATCTTAAGCAATACGTTGACTCGTATGAGAAGATGTTATTGATAAGGCGGTTTGAAGAAAAATGTGGGCAGCTTTATGGTATGGGCTTAATAGGAGGCTTTTGTCATCTCTATATTGGTCAAGAAGCAGTGATTGCTGGTATTGATTTGGCAAAAGATAAAGGTGATAGTACTATAACTAGTTATAGGGATCATGGTCACATAATTGCTTCTGGCATCGACCCTAAATATGTTATGGCAGAACTTACCGGAAGAGCTTCTGGTTGCTCAAAGGGCAAGGGCGGGTCAATGCATATGTTTAATAGCGAAGGTAAGTTCTACGGGGGCCATGGAATTGTCGGTGCTCAGGTACCTATCGGAACTGGTTTGGCTTTTGCAGAAAAATATAACAGTACGAACAAGTTGTGTTTTACTTTTCTTGGAGACGGAGCTGTAAATCAAGGGCAGGTGTATGAAGCTTTTAATATGGCAGCGCTTTGGAAGTTGCCTGTAGTGTATGTGATAGAGAATAATGAATACTCAATGGGGACGTCTGTTGCAAGATCAACTGCAATGACAGATTTATATAGGAAAGGAGAGTCTTTTGGCATTCCTGGTTTCCAAGCTGATGGTATGGATATCGATTCCATTTACAATGCAGCGATGCAAGCAGTGCAGTATGTTCGAGGAGGAAATGGTCCTGTAATCATTGAAGCTAAAACTTATCGCTATCGTGGTCACTCAATGTCTGATCCAGCAAAATATAGGACTAAAGACGAAGTTGAAGAGAAAAAGACTCATGATCCAGTTGCAGCAGTTAGGCAGATAATTATAGATAAATCATATGCAAGCGAAGAGCAATTGAAGGAAATTGAAAACAAAGTAAAAAAAACAATAGCTGAAGTAGCTGAATTTGCAACAACGGAAGCCCTTCCGAGTGAAGACGAGCTTTTTACAGATATTTTTAAGTAAGGGGACTATGGCAGAGATAACAGTTAGAGAGGCCTTAGGCCAAGCCATGAGAGAAGAAATGCACAGAGACAAAAGAGTTTTTGTAATGGGAGAAGAGGTAGCAGAGTATCAGGGTGCGTACAAGATAACTCAGGGTTTGCTTGAAGAATTTGGGCCGAGCAGAGTTATAGATACTCCAATTACGGAACATGGATTTGCAGGACTTGCGATTGGCGCAGCGTTTGGCGGACTTAGACCTATTGTCGAATTTATGACTTTTAACTTTTCGATGCAAGCTTTTGATCAAATAGTAAATTCTGCAGCCAAAACAAATTATATGTCTGGCGGTCAGCTTGGTTGCCCGATAGTGTTTCGTGGACCAAATGGCGCTGCAGCAAGAGTTGGAGCACAACATAGCCAGAATTATGCAGCATTATATGCGCATATTCCTGGTTTAAAAGTTATTGCTCCGTATAGTGCAGAAGATAACAAAGGCTTGCTTATTAGCGCGATTCGTGATGATAATCCAGTGATTTTCTTAGAGAATGAAATAATGTATGGGCAGAGTTTTGAAGTCCCAGACATCATTGAGCCAATTGAGATTGGAAAGGCTAAGGTTATACGAGAAGGTAATGATGTAACAATCGTTGCTTTTTCCTTGCAAGTAGGAATGGCTCTTGAAGCAGCTGAGATCCTTGCGGGACAGGGAATTAGTGCTGAGGTGATTGATCTGCGAACAATAAGGCCGCTTGATGAGAAAACTATTATTGAGTCTGTGGTAAAAACTAATCGCCTAGTAACTGTCGAAGAAGGATGGTTTTTTTCGGGCATTGGGGCGACGATTAGCTCTATAATAATGAGAGAAGCTTTTGATTATTTAGATGCACCGGTTGAGATAGTTTCTGGTAAAGATGTTCCGCTTCCATATGCGGTGAACCTTGAGAAATTGTCGCTGCCTACTACTAGTGAGATTGTAGAGGCTGCTAAGAAGGCTTGTTATACTAAATTGGGTTGAGTCTAGGACGCATATAAGTAATTGTGTTAAGAGTAGATCGTAAAGAGTCATCATGACGCACACCGTCATCCTGAACTTGTTTCAGGATCTCAGGCAGCGGAAGGAGATGCCGGATCGAGTCCGGCATGACGGTTATAACTACGAAACAAAATCATAGTTGATGACCTTTAACTAGATCTAGAAAGAGATAATTAAAAAAATAAAGGAAGAAACGATGCCGATAAAAATCTTAATGCCAGCACTTTCGCCAACTATGGAACATGGTAATCTTGCAAAGTGGCTAAAAAAAGAAGGCGACACTATTAAAGCTGGTGATGTAATTGCAGAAATAGAAACTGATAAGGCTACGATGGAAGTTGAAGCTGTTGACGAAGGAATTTTGGCAAAAATACTCATACCGCAAGGGACAGAGGAGGTTCCTGTAAATGCTTTGATTGCGGTTTTAATTGAGGATGGTGAAAATGAATCCGCTCTGGCAGAATTTATTGCAAAAGAAGCCTCTGCCAAACCTGTTGCTATCGTTAAAGATGACGCTAATAAAAAACAGCCAGAAGCACTAAATAATGTATCTAGTTCTCAACCAAAGCAAGCGTTGGCCACTCCAAGTTCTGGTAGAGTTTTTGCCTCTCCTTTGGCGCGGCGAGTTGCGGCCATAGATGGTATAAGTCTAGCAAATATTATAGGAAGTGGACCTCACGGTAGGATTGTCAAAGCGGATGTAGTCTCGTCAGGTCAAACTAAAGGGAAGATTTTCAGGCATGCTGAGGAATTCCGTTTGCTACCAAACAACAATATGCGCAAGATTATTGCCAAACGTTTGCTTGAGTCTAAACTTACTGTTCCGCATTTTTACTTAAGCATTGATTGTATGATGGATGCACTTCTCGAGGCCAGGGTGCAGGTGAATAATACGCTGGGTGAGGATAAAAACAAAAAACTATCGGTAAATGATTTTGTCATTTTAGCGGTGGCTAAAGCTTTAAAGGATGTACCTGCTGCAAATGCCAGTTGGAGTGATGAGGCGATAAAAATATACAATAACGTAGATATTTCAATTGCTGTAGCGATCGACGGAGGTTTGATTACACCTCTTATTCGAAATGCTGATCAGAAGGATATAATTAAAATTTCTACGGAGATGAAAGATTTGGCTAAAAGAGCCCGTGAGAATAGTTTGAAACCTGAAGAGTTTCAAGGTGGTGGCTTTAGCATCTCCAATCTTGGTATGTATGGGATAAAAAGTTTTAATGCAATTGTTAATCCTCCTCAAGGGTGTATCTTAGCCGTTGGTATGAGTAGCAAAAGAGCTGTTGTAATTGAAGATAGGATTGAAATGAGCATGGTGATGGATGTGAATCTATCATGCGATCATAGAGTTGTAGACGGAGCAGTTGGTGCGCAGTTTTTAGCTGCGTTCAAGAAATATATTGAATCTCCTATATTGATGTTTATTTAGAGAAATAGTTATGGAAAATTTTGATGTTGTGGTAATTGGCGGTGGTCCTGGTGGTTATGTTGCGGCGATCAGAGCGGCTCAATTGGGCCAAAAAACGGCTCTGATTGAGAAGGAATATTTGGGCGGGATTTGTCTTAATTGGGGTTGTATCCCAACAAAAGCTTTGCTGAAGTCAGCTGAGTTGTATCAAAAAATGAAACATTCAGAAGAGTTTGGGATTTCGGTTAGCAACATTGAATTTGATATAAAAAAGATCGTAGCACGTTCTCGTGATGTTTCAACAAAATTAGTTGGTGGGATAAAAGCTCTGCTCAAGAAAAATAAAGTTACTGTAATAGAAGGAACCGCTAAGCTCGAAGGATCCAGGCAGATATTGGTTAATGATAAGGATAAAATAAGTGCAAAAAATATAATCATTGCGACTGGAGCAAGAGCAAGAAATTTGCCTGGTTTTGAAGCTAATGGCAAAAATATCTGGACTTATCGTCAAGCTCTAGTGCCAGATAGTGTACCCAAGTCTATGATAATAGTTGGTTCTGGTGCTATTGGGATAGAATTTGCTAGTTTTTATAATGCTCTTGGATCAGATGTTACAGTTCTTGAAGCCGCTGATAGAATATTACCAGTTGAAGATGCTGAAATCTCAGTTATGGCAAAAAAAGCTTTTGAAGCCAAAGGGATAAAATTTAAGACTGGAGTTAAATTAGAAGGGCAAAAATCTTCTGCTAAAGGAGTGAGTGTGACTTTTGATTATAACGGGAAGAAGGAATCTTTGGAGTCAGAAATATTGTTGATGGCTGTTGGAATTGTCGGCAATGTTGAAGATATGGGTCTAGAAAAGACAAAAGTTATTGTTGAGAAAGGGCATATAGTTACAAATAATATGATGCAAACAGCAGAGAGTGGGGTGTTTGCAATAGGTGATGTGGCTGGAGCACCATGGCTTGCTCATAAAGCTAGCCATGAGGGCATTATTGCAGCAGAGTTTATTGCAGGTAAAAAACCTCATGCTATTACCAAAACAAATATACCTGGCTGTACATATTCAAGTCCACAAATTGCAAGTGTTGGTCTGAGCGAAGAAGCGGCCAAAGCTGCTGGCTATCAAATGAAAATAGGAAGATTTCCATTTTATGCTAATGGAAAAGCCTTGATTTTAGGTGATCCAGATGGTTTAATCAAAACGATTTTTGATACTAAAACTGGTGAACTGCTAGGCGCGCATATGATCGGAGCTGAAGTAACTGAGCTTATTGGAGGATATGTGGTTGCAAAAGAAATGGAAGGAACCGAGCTTGATTTAATGAACACGATTTTTCCACACCCAACTTTATCAGAGATGATGCATGAGTCTGTCTTACAAGCATACGGAAAACAGATACATATTTAAAAATATATAGAGTAAACATGTCCGAAACTTTAAAACTTATTCAGGCTTTAGGGTCCAAGATTTGTCATGATTTAGCAGGTTCAATTGGTACAATTGATAACTGCCTTGGTTTACTTGATAATGATAATAAAATCATTGGAGAGCAGGCCAAAAATTTGGTATTACAAGAATCAAAAAATTTAGTCAAACGTATTAAATTTTTTCGTAGCACCTATGGATTAGTTGAGAACGAATCGAGGCTAAGTATAATTGATATGGTAGATATGTTGAAGAATTTCTTTGACGACTCTAAAATCAAATTTAATGCGCATATAATGGATGATTTGTTATCCGTTAATGCTCATATGGCTAAGGTTGCCTATTGTTTAGTTTCTATTGCTTCAGAAAATATTGGGTCTGAAGGTTCAATTGACTTATATATTAACGAAGAAAATGATACATTATTTAAAATTCAGAGTAATGGCCGAAATTTTCATTTGAAGCATGGGTCTTTTGTTGTTTTAGATGGTGATATGGCTGAGCTGCTTACTATAACAAATTGTCGCGAACATTACGCGAGCAATATATGCAGTGAGTATGGGTACAAGTTATCGATAAGTAAAAATCTTGGATTTACGGAGTATTTTGTTATAAAAAGTTAGAGAGTGTTATGAGTGACTATCGGATTGAAACTGATTCCATGGGTGAAGTTAAAGTAGAAAACCAATATTATTGGGGAGCTCAAACTCAGCGTTCTATTAATAACTTTAAAATCGCCGATCAGAAGATGCCGCAAGAAGTGATCAGAGCTTTAACCATCATCAAGAGATCTGCAGCAATAGTTCATACAAATTTAGGGGTGCTAGATAAAAATTTAGCTGATGTGATTGTGGAATCAGCCGATAGGATACTTAGTGGAGAGTTTGATGATAATTTCCCTCTAGTTGTTTGGCAGACTGGCTCTGGTACGCAGTCGAATATGAATGTTAATGAAGTAATTGCTGGTATTGCGAATGAAAGATTAACCAGCAAAAAAGGTGGTAAATCTCCAATTCATCCGAACGATCATGTTAATATGGGGCAGTCATCAAATGACTCCTTTCCCACAGCGATGCATATAGCGACAGTGCTTAGTACTAATGAAAAATTAATTCCTGCACTAAAAAAAATATATAAGAGCCTTGATAATAAGGCAAAACAATGGAAATCTATTGTAAAAATCGGCAGAACTCATTTGCAGGATGCGACGCCGATAACGCTCGGACAAGAGTTTTCTGGTTATGCTTGCCAGATTCAGCTCGGTATTGAAAGGGTTGATCAGTCATTAGCAAGAGTTCATTATTTAGCACAAGGTGGAACGGCTGTTGGAACAGGCATTAATTGTAAAGCTGGTTTTGCAGAAAAATTTGCCCAAGAGGTTTCGAGCTTTACTGGCTATGCCTTTAAAACTGCATCAAATAAGTTCGAGGCACTTGCTTGTAACGATGCCCTAGTTGAGTTTTCTGGAACGTTGAATACTTTGGCTGTTGGCATGATGAAGATTGCAAATGATATACGTTTGCTTGGCTCTGGCCCAAGGTGCGGTCTTGGTGAGCTTAAACTACCGGAAAACGAACCTGGCTCATCGATTATGCCGGGGAAAGTTAACCCAACACAGTGTGAAGCCATGACCATGGTAGCTGCGCAGGTAATTGGTAACCATATGGCTGTTACTATTGGTGGAAGTAATGGTCATTTTGAGCTTAATGTATTTAAGCCGTTAATAATCCAGAATGTTATGCATTCAATTAACTTGCTGAGCGATGCAATAGTAAGCCTAGTAGACCATTGTATAGATGACATTGAACCAAACATTGAGCGCATTAATCTGCTGCGTGACCAGTCCTTGATGCTCGTTACAGCACTGAATCCTCACGTTGGCTATGATAATGCGGCGAAAATTGCCAAAAAAGCATATGCCGAAGGTACAACATTAAAAGAAGCCGCAATTGCTTTAAAACTTATATCTTCAGAAGATTTTGATAAATATGTTGTACCAGAAGACATGGTGTAATACCAATCGCCAGGATTAACGCTGCAAAAGAATTTTATCAGGACTTCCGGTGCTCACCTAAACTACGCGCCATCGCCACTCAAAATTCATTTGTTCAATTTAACCTGGCGATTGGTATTACTTGGTCTAAAAGTGTACATTTTTTCCTAGTTACATTTTTTGTCTGGATCCACTCTTCCTTATGCTCGCTCGCTATGACGGTTCAGAGCTATTTCTCAAACACACTTTTATATCTATAGTTAGTTAACAGTGCCCAAAGCTATTGTACAATAATTATTGACTTACTTACGTAAGGTAGTATATAATTCCCATTATATGAAAGAAGAAAAATTATAATATAATGTTCTCTTATAAAGTTAACAGTTTAATGAATAGTAATTGGCGTTGGCGTAGATAGTCGTTGCCATACTAAATTTATTATCAAATTATAACTTATGTAAGATATCATTATGTTTCATATTATTAGCGCTTGCCGCACTTTATTGCTTATTATATTTTTAGCAATCCTTACTAGTATTCACTCATCTTCCTTTGCAACAGCTGATACCATCAGTCATCAAAACCAAAACAAAGTACATCATAAAACTGTAGGTATTATTGTACCACTTGAGCATGAGGCTATGATCCAGATAGTTTCCGGTATCAAGGAGTCTCTTGCTGATATGGACGTAGAGATTCAAGTAAAAAATGCTCATTCAGATCCAAACATCATGCTAGCTTTAATCAAACAGATGAAGGATCAAGATGTTGATTTGATCATGCCTATTGGAACATCTGCTAGTCAGATGACTGTATCGCACATTAAGAACAAACCTATAGTAGGGGTAGCAGCTTTAGCTGATGCAAAAAAAAATCCACTTGTAACAGGCGTGAATGATGAAATACCAATATCTGCTTCAATATCCAGACTACCTAAACTACGTAATATTGCTGTTATATATAGCGCATCTGAAAAAATTGCTCCAGAGATTGATGAGCTTAAAGCATATGCTTCAAAAAATGAGATTTCTTTGCATTTATCTATGATACAAAATCTTGTTGATTTACCACTGGCAGTACGGAACACTCCAAAAAACACTCAGGCTTTTTTGATACTCAAAGATCATCTTGTCGTCAGTGCAATAAATATCTTAATACAAGAAGCAAAAAAGCGTTCTATACCACTAATTGCTTCAGATGAGGGATCTGTAATAAATGGCGCTAGCCTTGCAATTGGCGTTAGAGAAAAAGACATAGGGATTGAATCTGGTCTTATGGCTAAAAAGATATTACAAGGAGCCAGCCCTGAAACTATACCTCATAAAATGCTTGATAAATTTGTACTCTTTGTAAATGAAAAAGCTTTTGCGGCGCAGGAAATCTTGACCAATGATGACCTAACAGAGCTAAAAATGACAATTGTCAAATATTAGCTCTAGTAAAACATTGAATTGGCGGTTGTCAATTTAGCGAGTCTCGGCTGTACTTGCTTACCTTTGTAAGCTCCGCAGCCTCGCTCTAAAATTAACTATCACCTAATCCAATGTTTTACTATAATTCAAATGAAACGTGAATAAGAAATAAAATGGATATTCTATCAACGACACTTGAGCAGGCTCTCATAATGCTACCGCTGGTACTTGGTATGCATATAAGCAGTCGCATTTTAAATGTCACTGACCTAACAGTAGATGGGACATATGTTTTGGGAGCTGCGTTATTTGCAACTTCTATTCATCTTGGGGTTCTGCCAGCAATGCTAGTTGCTATTTTAGGAGGTGGTGGTATTGGGTCTATAGTAGCCTTGATGCAAAGACATGATATAGTAAGCAGCCTTGTTGTTGGGATTCTAGCAAGTTTTATGCTATATTCCGTAAATCTTCAATGTATGGGTAGACCTAACATATCGGTTCTTGGCATGCCAACTGTCTTGTCTGAGATAAATCAAGACAACTGGATCATTCCACTTGGTATTATTGGGTTGGTGCTTATCATCGGATTAATCATATTACTAAGAAGTAGATTGGGACTGACACTACGCGGTTTTGGCCATAATCAAAAATTACTATATATTTTAGGTAAAAATGCAGAACATTATCGTCTGTTGGGTCTTGTAATTAGTAATGGACTTGCCGCTCTCTCGGGCTCACTTGCCGCGCAAGTTAATGGGTTTGCAGACATTAACATGGGTTTGGGCGTGGCACTTGTATCTATAGGATCTATAGTAATCGGTAGACATATACTTATAAAACAACACGAAAACTTTGATACCTTGAAAGAAATTACTTCCTGTTTTATTGGTATATTTCTCTATTTTATTTGCCTTTCAGCTTTGCTCCGCGCTGGCATTAATCCAGCTAATCTTAAACTTGCTTTAGGGGCTGTATTATTTATCTCCTTACGTAAAATGCATAGAGTAGTAAAAATATGATACCTCGTTTATATGCAGATAAAATTGAGATTATAGTCCCTGGCAGAGAGTTACCCATTCTATTTAAAACAACAGTCAAAATCTATAAAGAAGAGTTTATAGTGTTGCTTGGGCATAATGGTAGCGGTAAATCAACTTTGATTAAGGCATTATCTGGCGATATTAAGCCAAGTTCTGGTAATGTGTTAATTGATGGTGCAACGCTGAGCGGCATTTCTATGCAGAAAAAAGCACAAGAAATTGTGGTCTTGGCACAAAAAGCAGAAGATAGGTTATTTTTGGACCTAACATTAGAGGAAAATATTATCTTATGGGAAAGCAGATATCCAGCCAAAGAACAACTAAATTTTGAGCAAATTATTCTACTTACAAATGCACCAAAGCGCTTTTTGTCCCTTGGAAAGCAGCAAATGAAGAATTTTTCTGGTGGAGAAAAGCAATCTATTTTGCTTAGCCTGGCACTGGCCCACCCACCCAAAATATTATTCCTGGATGAACATACAGCAAGCTTGGATTATAAAGCATCACATGAGATTATGACGGCAACAAATAGAGCTATTATCGATAATAAGATAACCACAATCATGGTGACTCATAATCTTGAATACGCCTTAAATTATGGGGATAGACTTATTATAATGAGTGAAGGAAAACTAGTAATTGATCAAAAGAAATCGGCTAGTCTTGGAAAGAATGAGCTCAAAGAAATGATGGAATAGGAGAGTCTTATGAATAACATTACAGCGAAACAAATTGCATCTTATGTTATCAACGCCATAAAGCCTTTTCCTTTACCAATATTCAGCATGGTGATGGCAGCGGTAATATGGGCAGTAGATCTTTCGCTTAGAGCATATTTATTAAAAGTTATTTTGAACCGTTTAGCTTCTAGTGAGCAACATAATATTTTTACTAATCTAATAGTGCCTATTATTTTCTATCTCGGATTATATCTTTTGCTTTCTATATCATTTCGTCTTTATAATTATTTTGTTGAGATTAAAATGATACCAGCTTTACGTGCAAAAATAGCCAATGATGCTTTAGAGCTACTGGTTGATAAAAGCCAAAATTTTTACCAGAATAATTTTTCAGGCAGCTTGACTAATAAAATTAATGATTTAACAAGTTCTGTTCCAGCGATCGTAAGAATTGTTATTGATAGATTTTTTAGCCACGGACTAGCTTTATGTATAGCCATTATTACTTTGTGGCAAGTAAATATTCACTTTGCTCTTGGCATGCTAGTATGGGCAGTGATTTTGATTGCAGGAGCATGGATTTACTCACAACACATAAGTGTGCTGGCTATCAAATGGTCTGAATCAGCTTCAACTATTACGGGCAATCTCGTTGATGTTTTGTCAAATATTTTATCTGTACGATTATTTAGTGCTAAATCACAGGAGAAAAAATCTTTAGGCGGCGTATTTCAAAATGCTGTTAATGCTGAGCGACAACTAGAATGGGCATATCTTTGGATGTGGGTCTATATTTCAGTTTCTTCCCTCATATTACAATCGTTCAATTTTTATTTCCTGCTCAAAGGTAGAGAAGAAGGTTGGATTACTGTTGGAGATTTTGCTATTGTCTTACTTATTAATATTTCAATTGCTGATTTTTTTTGGGAGCTAACAAAGGACTTTTCAGAATTTTCAAAGTTACTAGGACGTATTACTCAAGCCCTGAAAATCGTTTTGGACAAACCAGAATTTCAAGATTTACCAGGAGCCTATGAACTAAAAGTAACTAAAGGTATTATTTCTTTTGACCAAGTATTATTTCATTACAAAGGAATAACACCTTTGTTCCATAACAAATCGGTTATAATTGAAGCCGGACAGAAAGTAGGTTTAGTAGGCTATTCGGGCAGCGGAAAATCAACATTTGTGAATTTGATTTTAAGGCTTTATGATGTGACTGATGGACGCATTCTTATTGATGGCCAAGATATTCGCGGCTGTACCCAAGATAGCCTTCGCAAGAATATTGCGATGATTCCTCAAGATCCATCGTTGTTTCATCGAACCCTGATGGAAAATATTCGTTATGGACGTATCGAAGCTAGCGATGAGTCTGTAGTTGAAGCTGCTAAAAGAGCGCATGCGCATGAGTTCATTGCTAAACTACCGCAAGGCTATAATTCACTTGTTGGCGAAAGAGGTGTAAAGCTCTCTGGTGGGCAGCGTCAGAGAATTGCTATAGCAAGAGCTGTTCTAAAAAATGCACCTATTTTAATTTTAGATGAAGCTACATCGGCTCTTGATTCTGTTATTGAAAGCGATATTCAACAGAGCCTATGGGAACTTATGCAGGGTAAAACAACAATAGTGATTGCTCATCGTCTATCAACACTTTTGCATATGGATCGTATTCTCGTATTTGACATGGGTAAAATTGTTGAAGATGGCACTCATAGCGAACTATTAGCTATGAATGGCATGTATAAAACTCTCTGGTCCGCTCAAGTTGGTGGTTTTTTATTAGATCAAAAAACTTAGCGTTGCAAGATATTTATCACTCATACAAAAGTATATCGATAAGCCAAAACAACCTAAACAAATAAGCCACAGGATCATTGAATATAGGATTTTTACATTAATACTTGTATGTCCTAAGTAGTAAGATAGGTACAATTAGTGTAGGGCGTGGCTAATATATTTAAGGTAAAAATATTATGAAGAAAATTTTCCTATTAAGTTTGATTCTATTTAGTAGCACATCAATGGCAGATGTTTTTAATGGAACAACCAAATTATCTGATAAGAGCTACCAAGATATAACGATTAATGGAACAGCTAATTTGGATGAGATCAAAGTAAAGAAGCTGAATGTAAACGGACCATTGCAATTTTCAAATCTATTAGTAGAAGAAAGCGCTGAAATTCGTGGGCCAGTTGCAAATAGTAAAAATGGAGTGTTTGTAGATCTTAAAATTGTTGGACCATTTAGTGCAGAGAAGATAGTTTGTGACAATTTGTCTGTTATGGGTGCTATTGACGTTAGTGAACTTGTAGTTAAAAAGAAAATGCAAGTTACTGGCGGTGTTAATGTAAAGCGTGGTGATATTAAAGATTTAGAAGTAAAGTCTGATCGTATCAGTCTTACAGAAAGTAAGATAAGCGATCTTACTGTAGATGGTCGTAAAGGAAAGGAGCAAACACTAATTTTGGACAAAACGGTTATTTCTGGTAATGTTGTTTTTAAATCAGGAAATGGAATAATAGAGATGAGTAAAGATTCTGTAGTGGAAGGCACAATAACCGGAGCCACAATAAAGAAATAATTTCTTTTTCAGAATGACTTCAAACCTAGGTTAGTTAGTCTAATTTTATCTGAGATTCGCTATATTAATAAGAGTTGTTCTGACGATGACCAAATAATTGTTTGGTCATTCCAGAGCAGACCTAATTTTTAGATTTAATTTTTATTACAAATAATAATTGAAATTGGTGATATAGTTTTTTCATCCTTCCATTCGTAACCATCATCTTCTTTGCCTAGAGGGTTATGTACATCAGCAACAACTAGTCCAGCTTTCTCGAAAACTTCTCTATAGTCTTTTTCTATCCAAAAATAATCATCGATTGTAAGATTTATGTCCCGGAATTCTATCTTCACTTTTGAACCGCTAGTAATATTTTTATTTTCCGGAAAATCCGTATTTAATGTAAGCCACTCATGATGATAAGTATGATCGCTCGCTGAGATTGATATAAACACTCCTCCTTTCTTGAGTACTCTATGAATTTCGCGAACTGTATTTAACATTTCATCTTTTGTCGCGATTTCTAGTAAGACAAAGCTGCAAAGAACTAAATCAAAACTATTATCGTCAAAGGGTACTACTCCACTATTTATTTTACTATATTCTCCATTAGGATCTCTTTCTTGCGCTATAGAGAGCATTCTTTCATTTATATCAACAGCAACTACATCATAGTCGAGTGATTTTAGAAACAAGGTAGATTCAGCCGTCCCACAGCCATAATCTAAAACCTTTTTACCGCGCACATATTTATTTAAAATGCTAGGCATGTCTCTATACGACAAAGAGGGAGTGCCTATGAATCTAAAATTTGAGTATAAATCTGCATACAAATTCGGGGTATTACTTTTATCGTCTAATATCATAAAGTGACTCTTTTTATTCAAGAATATTGGTTTCCTTCATTATTACATTTTTTGGTAAGATACTGAAATATTTTTTATTAAGCATGGCGTTGACATGCAATGTTTCTTGCACTAGCGTATACCCATTACGAAATTAAACGTACAAAAGTGATTTTTCTTTGTTCATTTTAATTTGGGAATGGGTGTTATAGTAAAACATATTGAATTAGGTAATTAAATATCACGATACCGTCATGTGTTAGGGTTCCAGACATACCGCGCTGAAAAAAGTCATCCTGAATCAAGTTCAGGATGACGCTTATATTCGGAGATGGCAACGTTCCCAAAAAATCGCTGTCATGACGGTATCGTGGGGTCTAATTACCTAATTCAAGTAATTTAATTATAAGGAAAATATACGGTGAATAAAGTCTCTGAATCAATTAGTTGGGTAGCAAAATTAAGACATAGTAAAGCGCGATTTGCTGTTTGGCCAGTTAGGTCATACGAATTGCTAAAATTCTTTCCGATGGCATTCTTGATGTTGTTTATTTTACTTACACAAAATTTGGTGCGGAGTCTGAAAGATGGCTTTATCGTTACGATGATTGGCACAGAAGTTCTAAGCTTTATTAAGATTTGGGGCGAAATGCCTATGGGCATATTGTTCGTTATATTATACACCAAGATGTGTAATGTCATGACTACCGAGCAGGTGTTTAGGATCATTGTATCGATTTTTCTGATATTTTTTGCTGTTTTTGCCTTTGTTATCTTTCCAAATAAAGAATTTTTTCATCCAGATCCAGTTGTTGTAGAACACTACGTAGCTTTGTTTCCTCATTTAAAATGGTTCATTGTGATGTGGGGCAAATGGAGTTTTGTCTTATTTTATACCATGGGTGAGCTGTGGACGGTGATAGTATTTTTCCTATTTTTCTGGCAGCTAGCTAATAAAGTAACTAAAACAGAGGAAGCTCAAAGGTTCTATATTTTCTTTGGATTGGTTGGTCAGTTAAATTTGCTTCTTTCCGGGGTGATAATAGTTTACTTTACTCAAGGGCATCACTTTCTACTTCCTTTATTTTCAGCAATAAATGACCCTTCAGAGGTTGTTTTGAAATCAATGACTATGTTAATTACTATTTCAGGCATAATATGTCTTTTGCTGCATAGGTATATTGAAGTAAAAAATGTTGAGACATTAAAAGGAATAATATTTAAAAATAAAAGAACAGATATCCTTAAATTGACTTTAAGGCAAAGTGCTAAAATGGTTTTTACATCAAAATATTTAGCGTTAATTTGCATCTTGATGGTATCTTATAGCACTGTAGTGAATCTTATTGAAGGACTATGGATGTCAAGAGCAAAGGCTCTATATCCAGCTACAAAAGATTTCATGGCATATCATGGAAATGTGTTGTTTTGGACAGGTATTGCGACTTTAAGCTTTATATTTATTGGTAATTTTATTGTCAGACGTTGTGGATGGTTTTGGGGAGCTGTATTGACTCCGCTGATGTTTCTTTTAGTAGGATCAACTTTCTTTACTTTTGTGCTCATGGAAGAAAAATTAGACTATATATTACCAGGCTTAACCGCCTTTGCACCTCTAGCAATAGTAGTATTTATTGGTAGTGCTCAAAATGTACTAGGCAAAGGGGTAAAATACTCCATGTTTGATGCAACAAAAGAGATGGTCTATATTCCTTTAGACCAAGAAATGAAAACAAAAGGCAAGGCCGCTGTTGATGTGTTGGGCGCCAAGCTTGGTAAATTAGTCGGAGCTTCGGTTCAAGTGATTAGTTTTTCTATTTTTCCCACCGCGCATCATGAAGATATCGCTGGTTTTTTAATGTTTGTTTTTGTTGTTGTTTGCTTAGTATGGATCTTAGGAGTCAAGATGCTCCGAGATGATTATGTGAAGTTGCTGAATAGAACGACTTAAACATAGACTTCTTTCGAAACTTCATCTGGTAGGCTATTTTTTCGTTGTTAGAACCTAAAAAACGCTCACATAGATCTACTATGCTGCGCTTTTTATAGAACCTAACGCCTAAAAATTTCTCTACCAGATGAAGTTTCGAAAGAAGTCTAATAATTTTAAAGTGTAACAGAGTTGTTCTTGTATAGAATGACCAATTTAATCATAGTTGATTAAGATCTATGTGTTTTTGCATCTTTTTTAACAAAGTATCACGTTTGAGTTTGGATAAATAGTCTAGAAATACTTTGCCATTTAAATAATCGATTTCGTGTTGGATTACCGTAGAAAAAAATCCACTAGCTTGTAGTTCTTTGCTGTTACCTTCGTAATCCAGATAGTTAAGTTTTATTGACTGGGAACGTGTTATTTCAGCCTTAATACCTGGAAAACATACGGATGCTTCGGTAAAAACTTGGCTTTCTTCGGAGCTCCAGGTGATTTCTGGATTTATGAATATATAAGGCTTTAGTATGCCTTCTTCTTGCAAGTCGACAACAACAATACGCTTCAGTACTCCCACCATATTCGCCCCAAGACCAATTGCTTTTTCAATGTACATAGTGTTAAGCATTTGATCAATCAGCTTTCTGATTTCATCATTAACAAGCTCAACCGGCTTAGCTATTTGCTTAAAAATTTTATTAGGAGCATAGACTAAAGGTAATGAGGTCATAAATTAATAAAGTATAAAGGTTAATAAGCTTCATATTTCTTGTTTATGACAGATATTCATCAAAAAAATCTTGGAACCAGCTTCCTGCACCTATTTCAGAAACATCCGGCCAAGGTGTAGTAATTGAAGAATTGTCACGAGTTTGAAATTGTAACTTTTCAATAGGTCGTTTGGGTGAGATATCTTCTCCAGTAGCAGTTTTCCATTTTTCTGCTATCAAGGCTGCAAGTTCGGAATGGACCGTAGTAACGTCTTGCTTACATTTAAAGCCTACCCCTTCAATTTTTACTATATATCCCTTATTGTCCAATTTATAATCTTTTAATACTTTATTTACTTCTCGTTGAGCGGCAATTGTCTGACGTTCAATATAAGGATTATTGGTTTCAAATAAAACTGTAAACTCTTTTTGATCTCCATAGTGTCCGTCAATAATATTCTTAACCAGCTTTGTGGCAGCATCACGGGCTGTACTAGCAGTAGTAGGTCTTTGGTGTTGGTCTGCTAAGGTATCAACTGTAGTAATGGTGTTCGTACCACTTGGAGGATAAGTAGCAATTAAGTCTTGTGACATCAAAGTTTCGGTTAACTTTCTGCTTTCTGTTGTAGCGTAGTTAGGATATACTCTTGCTGGAAAATGACCAGGAGGGCAGTCTTCTTTCGTTGTGTATTGAATAAATGGCGATGTTAGATTCAACTTTATGCCATAGCGTGCTGCCACGCCAGTCATATATTCTTGACCTTCTTCAATGCGCGATCTATCTTCGCCTGCAGGTAGAGAAATATCTATCATATCCAAGTCGCTTTTTGTTTTGTATGCTTCCAGGAGTTTATCCCGTACTATAGGAGTAATCCCATCAATGTTAGCCCATAACCCACGCTCTCCTGCTAATACTTCTGTTGCTCCTCTTACTTTAATACCATATTTTGATAGTGTATAGTGGTAGTCGATAATACGAGTCAATACACCAATACGAGATGCCCCAGCAATCCAAGCCTCATCATAGTCTTGACGCTCTGGGGCTTCACGATCAATAAGACGTAAGGTTGTTGCTGCTGCAAAATATTCTTTCTTGTATGTATTCATCCAGTCTTGAGAAGCTAACTCATTGCGTTCTTGGCCTGGTTTGCGACCAAAAGCGTTCTGAGCAGTATAGAGAATGAGATCCATAGCATCTTGTTCATCTAATTCTGTTCCTTTACCAAGGTTCTTGCGTAATATTTTAGCATTAAATTTACTAGGATCACTTTGGTCGGCTTTAGATTTTTTTACGGCAGAATACATTTTTGTAAAAGTTGCGGTAGGATCCTTTACCCCTAAATGGTTGATATCTTGCCATAATTTTTCTGGCTGAAAATAACCAGCCATTTGAAGTTGCTTTAAGAGTGCTTCTTGCTGGTTTACTGCGCTTACAATTTTGTCGGCTTTTTTATAACCGTTAAAACCTAATCTATTTGCAGCTAATTCAAAAGCAGATGGTGTTATAGATTTTGTATACCCATCATAAGTAAAATAAGCAGTAGGAGCCAAGATTCCTACGCCTACAAAAATAGGTACTAGTGTTTGAAAAATATATTTTGCCATATTATATCCTTAGTTAATTTACTAGTACACAACTATAAGTTAAAGCGTAATGTCTGTCTAGAAAATCTTTTTCGTACTTATGCAATGTACTAATGGGTCAACGAACTATAAAAGTGCGTTTTTATCGTAGGGTATAAGAAAACAATAGTGTAAATAAAGAAAGATTCGCTTTGATTTTTCATCTTGTGGTACAATTCATAAATATGAATTATAGCAAATATGGAGAGATCTATGAGTAAAATAGTACCAATTACAGTTGCATATGGAGATGGCATAGGCCCTGAAATAATGGAGGCAGTTCTTCATATTTTGAAGAAGGCTGAAGCACAAATTCGTCTTGAAGTGATTGAAATCGGTGAAAAGCTATATCAAAAGAACTATACGTCAGGGATTGCGGCAGATACTTGGGAGTCAATAGATCGAACCAGAGTATTGCTCAAAGCTCCGATTACTACGCCTCAAGGTGGTGGTTATAAAAGTCTAAACGTAACATTGAGAAAAGCACTTGGCTTGTATGCTAATGTTAGACCAACAATTGCTTACTATCCTTTTGTTAATACGCAGCATCCTGATCTAGATGTGGTTATTGTTAGAGAAAATGAGGAAGATCTTTATGCTGGTATTGAGTATAGACATACTAGAAACATGCGCGAGTCAGTGAAGCTGATAAGCCGAGTAGGGTGCGAAAAAATAGTTAGATACGCCTTTGATTACGCCGTGTTGAATAATCGTAAGAAAGTATCTTGCTTTAGCAAAGACAACATTATGAAGTTCTCTGATGGTATATTTCATCAGGTGTTTGATGAGATTGCCAAGCAATACCCACAAATTAAGAATGAGCATTACATCGTTGATATTGGTACCGCAAGACTTGCGACTAAGCCTGAGATTTTTGATGTGATTGTAACCTCTAACTTGTTTGGTGATATTATTTCAGATATTACGGCTGAGATATCTGGTTCTGTAGGGTTGGCTGGTAGTGCGAATGTAGGGCAAAATTATGCTATGTTTGAGGCTATCCATGGTTCTGCGCCTGATATTGCGGGTAAAAATATTGCTAATCCATCTGGATTGCTCAACGGCGCAATAATGATGCTTATTCATATTGGCCAAGGTGATATCGCTTCTGTCATTGAAAATGCGTGGAAAAAAACATTAGAAGATGGTGTCCATACGGTAGATATTTATAACGACAAGACCTCTTCGAAGAAAGTGGGAACTAAGGAATTTGCTGAGGAAGTTGTAAAAAGACTTGGTCAAAAACCTAAGAAATTGAAGGTTGCCGAATATAGTGCTGGTGCATCGAAGAGTTCTAAACAGGTAACTTATAAAATTGATAATTCTGAAAGTAAGACTCTTGTAGGGGTTGATATTTTTGTTGATATTTGTGTAGAATCAGCCATGAAGGTAGCGCAAAAAATGAATGCGATAGATGGTGGTAAGTTGATAATGAAAACAATTGCGTCTAAAGGATTGATACTCTGGCCTAGAGATGAGGAATATCTGATGGAGTCAGATCATTGGTGCTGTAGATTTATGCCAGATTCAGGAACTATTACGCATAAAGAAATAACGAATTTGCTAGAGAAAATAGCTACTGCTGGTGTTGATTTTATAAAAGTCGAAAGTCTATACGAGTATGATGGCAAGAGGGGTTATTCTCTTGCGCAAGGAGAATAGTTTACTTATTCTCGTACAACAACTCCTGTCATTCCAAACCACAGGGTAAAAAACCAGTCATCCCGGACTTGATCCGGGATCTTTCATACACCTTCATACTGAGCTTGAGTTGGCGAAGCCCGGCTCTTGTGGGGTCTAGGATCTCATTCCGTTGCTAGTTATCACGAATCAAGTTCGGGATGACTAGTTTTTGTTCAAGATCTTGGGCCGAGAAGGCGTGCGAAGACCATCAAGTTCAGCATTACGGACTTGTTGTTCCCCATTGCAACGCTCCCAAATAAGCTGCCAGCCACGACGCGGTACTGTAGAATTTAATTACCTACTAATATCAATATGATTTACTATATCAATAATTATCCCAGAGCATTTTGTATATTGTGCCATCTTTTTGAAGCGTGGTATGTGGCCCATCTTCAACAATATGCCCATCAGCAAAAACTAATATTCGGTCCATATGTAACAATGTTGAAAGTCTGTGAGCAATAACAAGTACCGTCTTACCTAGCATTAATTTCTGGAGTGATTTCTGGATTAGCTGTTCTGTATGGCTATCAAGCGAGTTAGTAGCTTCATCTAAAATGAGAATTGGTGCTTTTTTTAGAAACGCTCTAGCAATACTAATTCTTTGTCTTTGTCCGCCTGAGAAATTATTTCCTCTTTCACCGCAGATAGTTTCGTATTGATCTGGCAAACCTATGATAAAGTCGTGTATATAGGCTGCTTTTGCCGCTTCTATTAGTTCTTCATCTGATGCAGTTGGATTAGAGTATAAAATATTTTCTCGAATAGAACGATGAAATAGAATTGGTTCCTGAGGTATAACGGATATATTTCTATGTAAACTGTCTAGAGAAACTTGGGTAATATCTTGTCCGTCGATTAAAATACTGCCGCTTTCTATCTCATATAATCTAGAGATCATGTTGGTGAAAGTAGTTTTTCCTGATCCAGAAAAGCCAGCAAGACCAAGTTTTTCATACGGAAGAATAGATATTGATTTGTTTTCAAAGCTATTGTCATTATTACGAAAACGAAAAGTTACATTTTTGAATTCGATTGATGGTGTTTGGACATATAACTTTTTTGCTCCTGGAATATCTTTGATGGAATATTCTTCGAGCAAGCTAATACTTTGGTTAAATGCACCGATTTGTTCAAATAGGTCGCCAAATTCCTGAGTTAAGTCCCAAATGTCCTCAATAACAGATATACAGAGTGTTATAATAAGAACACATTGACCAATTGATATTTCAAGATTGCTACGTAATAATATTATATAATAGATCATGAACCCGATCATTATAGTGCAAGACAAGCCAAGTGCATATCTGAGTTTGAACATAAACCATTGTAAGCGTTGATCGCTCCTTACGGTATTGTGTATGTATTTTTTAAGGTATTTTCGTTCAAATTTATGAGAAGAAAACATTCTAATTACAGAGCTATTTGATATAGCATCAACAATCTTGCCGGATACAAGGGCCTTATCTTTGCTGAATACCCTAGAATAGTTATTTATTGTGTTAGAAAAATATAGGCTAGTGCTAATAAATACAAAGAGCCAACAAAAGAAAATAAGCGCAACAGTCGAGTGAACAGAGTATAAAGTTACCAACGCGAATATTAAAACAGATAGTTTTCTGACAATTGATTCGTTAATATAAGCAAAAACCATTTCTATAGATCTTGAAGCCTCAGATATCCTATTTGTGATATCGCCCGCAAGATTTGATTGAAAGAATTCATGACTGTGATACTGCACGTAATCGTAAAATTCATCAGTTACATGTGCCTTGATTTTTGGCATTACTTTTAGATATAGGTAGTCATAGACTCGCCATAGAATATTCAAACTTTCCCACCATAAAGCATAGATTATCACCCACTTGAAGAGTAAAGTTGGTAAATCAACATTCGATAGTGCTTTATCCGAGTAAGCTTCAATAGAGTCGGTTATATT
>JANNVO010000160.1:0-14010 GCA_031414475.1 Rickettsiales bacterium | reverse complement strand
CTATTGTGAATTATCTTATCCATAGTTCGGGTTAGATTACTTCAATTGATCCAGCAATACATTGAGGTGAGTAGTGTTGACGATTTCAAGCTCAAAAAATGGAGCGGATTTTTTTAGAGATAAATTTTGAATTATTGAAGTAATTTCTTCTAGGCTGACATTGCGTTCAAAAGCAATTGCTGGTGCCTGTCTCGATGCTTCTCTTGTAGTAATATAAGGATCTAATAAGCTTGAAGAAGGTGTGATGAAAGCTATATCGTACTTATCAGACTCATTGTATTTTTCTAATAAAAACCTCTTTAATTCATCGCTGTATAGTGCGACATCGCAACTAGTATGAATTTTTGTAACAGCTCTGCCTTTAAAATATTTATTAGAGTTTATTTTTTGACCTAGAAGAAAAGATCCACGAACGTTATTATCACTATCATAAATAAGGCTACCAGAACTATTTTTAGGCCAAAATTTATGTCCTATTACTCCAACAAAAAAGCTGTAAAGAGCTATAAGAGCTAGGCTAGTTAAATATAAAATAATGCAAAATAGAAATTTTCTAATCATACAAGTCCAAGATTATAGATGAGAATCTCTATTAATTTTATAAAAATAAAAGGAGAAATTATACCACTAACTCCATAGAGAAATATCCCTTTCCATAGTGAATACCTGCTTTTCGGCTTATTAAAGTCTCTAAAAATAAAGGGCATTAAAGCCGGAATAATTAATGCATTAAACATAACCGAAGCTAGAATTACACTATCCAGAGACTGAAATTTCATAAAATTAAGGACATTGAGTGGTGGAAAGGCTGTGGTGAATAAGGCTGGTACTATTACAAAGTACTTTACTATATCGGAAGTAAGTGAGAAAACCGTTAGCAAACCACGCTTTACAGTCATTTTCTTACATATGTTTTTTAATTCTAAAAGATTAGCTAGGTCATGTTTCTTTGAAATAACATTGCCAGTTATCATCGTATTTTCATACATTTCATCTTCAAAAGTAAATCCAATATCAGCTTGAGCAAGAGCAAGAGCATCGTTGAGCCCATCACCACACATAGCAACTACATAACCTTGTTGCTGTAGTGTTCTAACTAGCTCCAGTTTCTTCTCTGGTGTTGCTTCAGAATGTGATTCTTCTATGCCAACTTTTTGAGCAACATACCTTGCTGTGATCGAATTATCTCCAGTAATTAGTATAGTACGTATGTCGCCAGCATGAAATTTCTGTATTTGTTTCATTATGCCTTTGCGAAAACGATCCCTTAAGTGAATAATTCCTATAATTCTTTTATCAACAGTAAGTAATAGTGGTGTACCATGGGTTATTGCTATTTGTTTTGTTAACAGTAAAATATTTTCAGGTAACTCTGCAATAGTTTTACCAAGATAATGTGTAATTGACCTTACGCTGCCTTTACGAATCTCAATACCATTATAATTACAGCCGCTTATAGGCTCGGATGAAGAAAAGGTAAGGTGTTTATATTGTATCTCATCGATAATTATTTCTTTATAATCATCATCACTCTCTGCAAACCGCCTAATACTGTCACCTTCATGAGTAATGTCGGAGAATGACGATAAATATAAAATTTCTATGAAATTAGTATTGTCTATTTCGGAAATATTTATAAAATCTGTCATTTCCCTCTTGCCCACAGTAATTGTTCCGGTCTTGTCGAACAAAACAATATTAACATCTACTACATTATCTAATGCAACATTATCCCGGATAAAAATACCTTTTGTTTGAAGTTTTGAAGTACCAAAAGTAATGATTGCATGCTGTAATCCAGAAATGGTAGTAGGTAGTAAGAGTACAATTAAGTCGAGCATGTAGATCAAAGGTATATTAAATCCAGAATATTTTGCGATGACCCAAACCGTGAATATAACGCTCAAAAATAATACTGAGAACCCTAAAATAATTCTTTGCAAAGCTAGTTCTGAAGGTAATGATTCTCTTTTAATAGCCTCCATCAGCTGAGTTGCTCTTGCATAAAAAGAGTGTTTTTTAGAAAAGCTAACTTTCATAATTACCTGATCAGTGCTTTCTATAACGCTCCCAGCTGTTAAAACATTATTTGTATCTGAATTTTTTAAATTAAAGCCCAAGATGCCGGTTAAATCTGATTCGTTAACATAACATGCTCCTTTAACGATAATCCCATCAAATGGTACTATGTCGCCTTTTGCTAAGAGAATAAAGTTACCTGACTTGATTTTTTCTTTGGCCACGAATGAAAAGTTATTTATGTCATGAATATTGGCAAGTTTTTTTATTAATAAACTCGCTTCGTAGTAGCCTTTACTTTTTTGGTGATGTTCAATTTTTGACTCAGCATAGCTATCTGCAAAAGCTGAAAACAAAACGGTCATCCAGAGCCAAAAAGTAGTTTGGAAGTAAATGAGGGAGTGACCTGTGGGATTAATGATTTCATCAATAAAAAGTACTGTAGCGCACGCAGAGATCGCTGAAACAATACCAAATATTGGGTTATTGATCCAATACTTCAGACCAATTTTTTTTAGCGCATTAGAGAAGGTGTTAGAAACAATATTCATGTAGCAACTTAATTACCTTTTCATTATCACGGTCATTTACTATGAGGGACATTTTGATGTCAGAAAGGTCAGTTGATAATATACCAACATTATTGTTATTTAAAAGTTCAATAATTTTCCACACAAGTCCACTATCATTCTTTATACCATATCCAACAATAGTTACCGAAGAAATGTTTGCTTCAGTAGAGTATTTTGTAAGTAGCAAATTGTTTTTTAAGCTACCAAGTAGCTTTTCGCATTTATTCTTGTCAACCAAATTAGCTATAATAATCGAGCTATCTTTTCCAAAACTAAAGCTTTGTTCAATCGATACCAGCTCTTTCGTAAATGCTTCAAAAATATGAACAAAATTCTTTGCTTTATGCTCTATTTCTATTTTTAACAAATTTTTATTAGAAGTTATAGCCGTGATTTGTCGGTTTTCCATATTGTTCATCTCGTTCTTAGTAGTTGTTCCATTAGACCTTTTGCATGATTCTACTCCCACTGACGATTGCGTCGTCGCTCCGGTGCTCAGATCCTCACGTACGTCAAGTACACAGCGGTCTTCCGCTCCGTATGCTCCTAGCACTCGCCTAGCAGAAGCGAGTTTTGCAAGAGGTCTATTAAGGTTAGTAAAAGAAGATAGAATTCTTAATTTAAAGCCATAACGTTTTGCAGCTAAAGCGGCTCTTGGATGGAGCACTTTTGCTCCAGCACTACATAAAGCATATAGCTCGTCTATATTAATAATGTCAATTTTCTTTGCATTATGAACCACTCGAGGATCAGCTGTATAAATACCATCAACATCAGTATATATATCGCAGCTTTCGGCATTTAGTGAAGCAGCAATGATTGCGGCGGTGGTGTCTGATCCTCCTTTGCCAAGGGTTGTTATATCTCCGTCAATAGATACTCCCTGAAACCCTGTAATTACTGGTGTTATTCCTTGGCTAAGCAGTTCGTTTAGTTTGTTGGGATTTATGTTTACTATTTGAGCATTACCGTGTGTCTGGTTTGTTTCGATCGGGACTTGCCAACCTTGTAAAGATCTGGCTTTGATACCTATTGATTGTAGTTGTAGCGCAAGTAAAGCTGCAGTAACTATCTCTCCGCTTGCAATTGCAGCGTCATATTCTTGCAATGAATTTAGTTCATCCAGTCTTGATAATTCTGCGCATTGAGTAATTAAAGAATTTGTTGTTCCAGCCATCGCTGAAACGACGGCAATAACCTGGTTACCTGATGCAAGTTCAGCCTTAACAAGTTTTGCAACATTTTCAATTTTTGTCAGATCAGCGACAGATGTGCCACCAAATTTCTGTACAATAATACCCATAAATTAAAGTTCTCTAAATTGCCCGGCTATAACGCCAGTTTTGGATAACTAAACACGCGCCATTTTGTCACTTTTTTGCTGTAAAAAACACATTTTTCT
The DNA here is from genome assembly GCA_031414475.1 of Rickettsiales bacterium. Lineage (GTDB taxonomy): Bacteria > Pseudomonadota > Alphaproteobacteria > Rickettsiales > Rickettsiaceae > Megaera_A. The sequence goes on along the minus strand of JANNVO010000160.1, from coordinate 10,017 downwards.
TAAAACAGGGTAAGCTATTTTATCAAAAAATATATATTTTTCGCTAAAAGACTGCCTAAAATTGCACATGTTTCTTATCTAAAACTGGTGTTATATCATTTTGCTTATAGGTTTTGAAGGGTAAAAATTTACATATATAAGTTTTTAGACTAATATCTCTTTATTAACTGTGAGACTCTATAATGACTGAAAAATCCTCTATTGATAAAGAAGAGCTGAATAAATTTAATAAAACATATTCAGAATGGTGGGATAATGAGGGGGAGTTTAAAATCTTACACCAAATTAATCCAGTTCGTATCAATTATATTACTTCAAAAATAAAGCAGCATTTCAACATATCAGGTACTAAAAAACGCTTGCTAAGTGACTTTAGATTGCTTGATGTTGGATCGGGTGGTGGTCTAATTTCTGTGCCAATGTATCATCTTGGTGCCAAAGTCACTGGACTAGATGCGAATGAACATAATGTTAAAGCTGCAGATTTTTATGCAAAAGAGCATAAATTAAATATAAATTATCTTAATACAACAATAGAGCAGCATGTTAATTCTGACAAAAAATACGATATAATCTTATGTCTTGAAGTACTAGAACATGTTGCTAACCCCAGTGATTTTATAGCGAATTTATCTAAGTTACTGGCGCCTGGGGGGCTTCTTATTGTCTCGACCATTAATAGAACAGCAAAATCTTATTTACTAGCAATTGTGGGGGCAGAATATGTACTTCGTTGGGTGCCAGTCAAAACGCATAATTATGCTAAGTTTATAAAACCATCAGAGATGGTGCAAATGTCTCGAACTACCGACTTGAGAATTGAAGAATTAAAAGGTCTTGTTTTTTCAATCTTACAACAAGAGTGGACGCTTTGTGATGATATAGATGTGAATTATTTCGCTGTGTTCAGCAAGGCGAGGGCAATTTAGTTGGATTTTATTTGCTATTTAGCCTTAACTCCTTTATACAACAGGCTATATAGTAAATTGATTAGTACTTGGTGCTTTATTACTCGTCGTTCACCTATTGTATGTAGGATTCGCTCAATCGAGTCTTGCACCAAATACCCCTGAATTTACTATATACAAAAGAGCCCTAAATGTATTTTCGTTACAAGAGGTTAGTCTATGAATCTACCGGATAACCCAAGATTATTGGTCTTCTTAAGAGAGTTGTTTGATACTAATGCCGAGTTTTCATCGACCCATGACAATAAATTTTTTGCTAAATTTCACGATAGTCAGACTCCCAATCTAACGATTTTGAAGTGTTCTGACTCACGAGTCCAAATGGAATCATTCGATAAAACGCCTCAAAACGGTGTGTTTGCTATAAGAAACATAGGTAACCAACTTTCTACTTGTGAAGGGTCTGTTGATTTTGGCGTAGAAATTCTTAATACGCCTTTTTTACTTATTATTGGTCATTCAGATTGTGGGGCGGTAACAGCAGCACTAAATGGCACAAAAACCAAATCAGAGTTTATAAATAAAGAACTGAGTACTATAAAAATTACTGCAACTTGCCTTGAAGATGCTATCATAGAGAATATAAATTACCAGGTGCAAAGAGCGATGCAAAAATATAAATTAAGGATTGATTCTGGTGAACTTACTGTGATTGGAGCTGTTTATGATTTTAAAAATGATTTTGGCTTTGGTCATGGCAAAGTAGTGTTAACCAGCATAAATGGCATCACAGACGCATCGCTAGTTAAAGCAACGTACATAGAAAGAATAAGTAATTTACATTTCTTGGGATAAATCATTTGGTTTTCAAGTTCAGGATGACGGTGTTTTTAAAAGTATTCTTGATGTCCAGCATAGCCCATGCAATAGAGTTAATAAGGCTTGTAAGTTTCATTAAATACACAAACAATTTTCTTGCCCGCTCTTAAAGTAAGCTTCCTGAATACTTGTTCTACGACTACTAAGTTGCTGTTATTTGGGTCTAAACGAAAATTGACCATTGATTCCATAAGATCGTCATCCACAGCAAATATTGCCGGAATCTCGTTGTTCTTGTCTCTAAATTGTAGGTATGTGAATTCACCATCATCAAATATCTTAATTGGCGCAATTTCTTCGTTACCGCTTATAGAATAATAAAAATTAAAATGCTCCGGATGATTAAGATCTGGCCCTTTGCTATCACTTTTAGAAAAAGTACGAATATGATCTTCGTCCTCTTCATCTGGATATATAAATTTAACATTAAATACCATGCCTGGATCACGAATATCTGTTGTTTCTTCAGCATATAGTTCGAAGAAATAGGTTCGTTTGTTGGTTATTAAAGTAAGGTTAGTGGTTGCATCTGGTTCCATGGGCTTGATAAATATTCTGTGACCAGCTGGAACTATTTGCCATGAAGTAGTGTCTCCCATGGAAATACTTATGACCTCTTCGTTGCTAGCGAGTTCAATACTAGCTTGATAGCCGTAATATCCAGTGAATTTAAATACGTCATCAGGATTATATACCATAACTCTAATTCGGCTATCAACTGGAGTTGGCCTTGATTCTCTTATTGCAAAGGCGGTAGAGGCTGTAAAAAATATAGCCAGGAATATTATAATACTAAAATTCAAAATTAACGGGATGTTAAGCTCACTTGAGGTAATACTTGAGGTATTATTCATAATACCACTTTTGGGGCCTCGTGCTCGCTCGCATAAGTGTGAACTAGGTGACTTGACACCATGAAATTTAGTTGTCCCAGTTAATCTTGAAGTTGGTATAATTAATTTTTTCATGATTTATTCGTTTTTTTATCCTTTAATAGTTTTAGCTGATAATCTATTATTGTGAAGTTAAATCGTGCTCCTGATGGTAATTTTGTATTAATGTCATCTACTTCTAAATCAATCGCGGCTTGCCAAGTTGTATCTTCGATAATTTCATTAGCCGCATTTTCAGCGATTGAGTTAAACTCGATTACGGCTTTAGTTGGGCTAGGGTATTGTGCTGAAATGATATTGATCTTCCTCTTTGCGCCTTTTTGATAGCGCATAATTGGCGAAGATGGATTGTCAATATTCATGTAATTATAGAATCTACGAAAGACTATACGTGTTGAATTATTTTTTACGTAAACAAATTGTTTTTTTAGTGCGTCATAGTCATAGCTTTCCCTCTTTGAAACATAGTTTCTGACCAGGACATCAATTATTGAGGCGAGGGGATTATTCTCTATTTGATTGGCTCTGGTTATTTGTGCCGCTTTGTTAGCCGAAGTATCGGCGTTAATAGAGTATTTTACTTGTATTACAGAAGGAAATAGAGCACGGATATTTATTACTACTCCTATAAAAAGAGCACAAATTACTACGCTAAGAATTAATATGAAAGATCTCTGAGAAAAAGGGTGAATGTATTTGTGTCTATACCATTCCTTTGCATCCGCGAAATATTCTCCAGATTTAATGTAATCTTGCAATGATTTATATATTGGTTCCATTAAATCTTCGTTTTAAGGGTAATAAATTATTCACTTATCGATTGTATAACTTCTAGATGAAAATTATAGATATTTTTTCCTCAAATCATTTAGATAGTGAACAAATATAGTTAATGTGTCATACCGAGCATACCTTAACGGACAAACAAGATAGGTATAATAGTAAAAATTTTGGTATCTTTAGAGAAATACACGCCTCTTTGATTTTTTCTGAAAGAAATTGTTCGGTGATGAAACAATTAATACTAAAATAACTTTTTATACAATATAAGTCAGAGAGAAAATTTACTTCGGAACCATTAAAGCTTCACCTATTTTCAATTCTTTTATATCACCTACTTTGTGCGTTTGTATTGCTTCTTTCGGTGCTTTAGAAGCGTCGCCTATAGCTTCATCAGTTAGTTTGAAAACGTCATAATGAGAAGGAACTGAAAATGGTCTACCAAGGTCAATATGACTAAGTACAAATTCTTCGGGGTTCATGTGTGCATATTTCATAAACCAGCGTGGTTCGTATGCACCCATTGGTATAATTGCAAGAATTTAAATATTTCAATAGTTTTTATTGGACTAAAAGTGAACTTTATTTAAGTATGAATTTATAAATTATTCTATATTTGAAATTAAGTTCCTTTATATTTACTGTTGACTAATTTTTTTTAATACAATATATTTCTATCTTCATAACAAAATATAAGGATTATACTATGAGCAAAACTAATAATGATTTAACTTTATCGAAAATTATTTCAAGCAACCAATATCCTGAGTTGACGAAGATATATAATGATATGCAGGATTCTATAAATATCCCACCAAATGAGGCTATTGAAAAACTACACCTGATTGAAGGTGATTTGGATAACATTACAAGTGCTAACAAATCCGATGAACAATGGAAAACTTCGTTTGCAGAGCTGGAAGAACTATTTGAATATACTTTAAATACACTATATGTAATGGTATATCCAGAAAATACATCATTAGCTGGTGAAGCGGCGGAAAGCACAACTGAAGCTCACACAGAAATCTAATCTTATATATATTTCTCTTCGCTTTTTAGCAGCGAACGAATGATAAGGGGGTAAAAAGTGATAAGTCACTCTTTACCCCCTTATCCGGTAGTTACCAAATTTTTCTTTGTCACGTTTAAAATAGCGTCCTTCTCCATAACCGGAGTCTCCAACAAAATAAATATTACCACCTTAGTTTCAATGGTAAGAGCGGCCCAAAGTGCTTTATTACGGTCAAATATACTACGTGATGACCAGTGCTGCATTGGGCTTAAATGTAATTTAATATTATCATTAATAACAACGGAATCGTTCCAGTCATAAGACTCAACATTAATTTCAGGATTCATTGATTTTATTATCGTATCATTGCCAAGAGGTGTTATAAACCTTGGTTTATGTAATTGCCACAAACGTTGAATCGTTGCAAGATCTAGGTGATCTATCCACACAATGTCGATTGGAGGCAAATCCTCAAACTTAATACCTGGATCGATTACCAGCAAAAGTAACAGGGCTTGCGCGCTTTGACCAAACAGGGTCAGTTAAAATGTTGACTTCCTGTGTTTGAATTAAGAAAGTAACGTGGCCGACATTAGTGATTCGTAAATCATCACCATAAACATTTCTAGGCGGAACATCATAATTTTCCACCTCAATTCTCTGGGGCCATTGAGCTGATTTTTTGGTGAATTGCCATTTCAAAAATGAACCAAAGATTTTTTTATCTCTTAGCTCAGGATCAAAAAAACGCTTCCCATCAAAATGATCTGATGTTTTGCCATTATAATAATTTGAACAAGAAGAAATAAATATTACCGCGGAATATGTTAATCATTTTATAATATGAATTGGTACTCTGCTGGTATAGCAATTTTTTATATATTCTGTCAATGGGCCATTTTATTTTAGGAGTAAAACTATTTTATTTAGTGCCAAAGAGCCTAATTCAGGTGACGTACTGAACATCCTTAAGGTCTAACCGAGATAGGTATAATTGCAACAAATATTACTGATTCAAATAGCAAATAAAATTTTTGAGAATGGATTTTGTTTTTTTAAGTCATAAATCAAGGTACTGTTTAAGTTCACAATAAGTTGAATTTAATAGTTACTATTTCAAGTAGTATTCACATTTTAGATATTTGGGAATTATGTCGCAATTTATAAAGAGTTTTTGTATAGCTATCGTGCTTTTGGGAGCAATATCTTGTACACCTAGTCCGCCTTATGAGATCAAAAGCCCTTGTGTTGCAGTTGAAGAGGTTAATTCTTTTGCAATTATGCCATGTGTTCGTAGGCCAGTTAATTTGAATTACGCTATTACTTAGGTCTTCGTATTCCTTCATCAAACGACAAAGACATTATACTACTTGCTGTTTATATCAAATCTTAGTGAATAAAAAGTGTAGTAGAAATTTAAATTATCTGAAGAACTTATATCTTGCAACATCTAGTTTTGGTTTTAATGCAGAAGTAGCGCTCTAGAGGTGACCGAATGATTGAAAAACAAAATGAAGAATCCTCTGAAGCACCAAGTAATTCTGATACCACAGCTTCTCCTGATGTGGTTAAGTCTAAGCCAAAGAAAAAAAAATCTATAGTAAGATTAGCGCTTGGTTTTGTAGGGCAAAAGATAAAAGCAGCATGGTCTTATATTTCTGAAACCCATCTTTTTAAAATAGCGACAAGTAACGCTGTTGCTAACGGATTAACCATTACTTTTGCTATTCTAGCTCTAGCAGGTGTTACCGCCACACCTTTTGGACCAGTGGTTGTAGGGGTGCTAGCAGGTATAGCATTTGCTAGCGTGGCGATAAAGGTGGGAATAGACATGGTGCAAGCTAGAAGCCTTCGGCATCTAGAAAAAGAAAATAATATATTAGTTAAAAATAGAGACGCAAAAGAGCAACAAGTAAATATATTAAAAGATAATCCCAAACTTGAAAATATATTAAAAGACCAACTATTTCAACCTGAACCAAGGGAGGGGAAAAAGTCTGTAACCCAGAGGCTTGCCCAAGATGTATCTAAAGGTAAAGTTATTGCCAAGGGTGTAGGGAAAGCGATGTTAAAGCAAGGATTAGATGTTGGACTTGCCATAGCAAATAGTATTGCAACGGCTGGCATAGGTCTTGCAGTAAAAATTGCTGGTATAGTAATTACGCTTTTGTCTTTTGGAATGGAGGCTAAAGCAACAGTTAATGTTGATACAGTTCGCCATGACCTAAAGAAGCAAATAGACTCAGAACGAGATAAAGCAGATACTCCTGGTTATAATAATATCAAAGATCTTAGAGCGCAAGTGAGAGAACAGCGTATTCAAACTATGACTCTTAAGGAGTTGGTTAGCGATAAAAATTACCCTTCTATGTCGCCCGAACAAATTAAGACAAGATTTGCTGAAATAAAAGATAAAATTTGTGCTTCCGAGAAAGAGATAATTGCTAGTAGAAATATTTTTGTGAGGGGAGTAAGAGCTATTGTTAGCCTAGTGAAAGATGCTGGTAGAGGGCAAAGCCCGTATTCTAAAGTAAATAATCCTGCGAAAATTGTGATTAACAAGCCTGGTATGGACAATCAGCCACTAGTAGAGAAGAGCAAACCTAGTATTCGTGATACTAGTAAATTAAGTCAAATAGCTGCTGAAATAACTAAGCCTGTAAGTATAAATATTACAGCCAAGTCATCTTATAAGGTAAATCCTTCATCATCGAAAAAAGCACGTGCAAACATCAAGAAAAGTAGGTAGTTAACCTATATAGATAGTCTACAACAGTGTTTTTGCAAAAACTTGTGTGTGGTTAGGTTGTCAGACCTATGCGTGGCAGAAAGGGTCCTCTCTGAATGATTCAGGATCTTCTTGCTGCTTGGACAGCTCAGGATGCTAAAAAAAGAGGGCTTAGGCCCCGCTAATACTTCGCTCGATGATATCATAATCATACGAAAATCTTTTAGTTTACTGTACGCACTCACAAAAGGTAGCTTGCCATTACAAGGTTCAGTTAAATCTGAATTTCTATCGTTCTTATATCAAACTTAGGTTAAATAGACCAGAAAGATTAACACATGAATAATCTAGAAACATTCCTTAAATATAAGGTAGGTTGAGTTCCTTTTTATAACCAACATATTGCGCAATGAGCGTAATGGTATATTTTATATATTCAATCATAATTAAATCATACTCTATGTCTACACTGGCCACTGGGTGGGGAATAACGATAATGTTGCGTGGTACTTTAGAAGTTATTTCAAGGAGAGCCCTTGGCAACTCTACGGCGTTCACTACTAACCTCATGGAGTGTAATCTATATTTTCTTAAAAACTCTGCGGTGTCAGTAGAGTAATTAGTTGTGTTTGTGGCTAGTTCACTATCAAAAATAAATTGTTCAGGTGCCAAGTTATATGTTTTGAAAAAACTGGTGAATTCAGATTTCGGCTTATTGCTAGTAACAAAAACTAGTGGGGCATAGCCCATTTTTAAAAGTTGAGTGCCTGCATATAGTTTTTGTTCGTTCTCTCCAAATATCACGATTGAATCCGTCATATTTCGGTTATAATTTGATATATCAGAAGTAGTTTTATTAAAATAGAAAAAACCAAGGCACCATAAAGTTATTATAAGGCTTATTAATAAGGTTATTATTTTCATTAAAATAATTTTTCAAATTCTTTTTTCAACAAATAATCAAAATCGCTCATTGGTATTTCAATTCCAATATTAATTAGTGAGGTTACTGGAAAATCATTTATTCCGCAAGGAATTATACCTGAGTACTTACTAATATCTGTACTTACATTGACTGCAATACCATGGTAGGTTACCCATTTTTTAATCCTTACTCCAATAGCTCCGATTTTTGCTGGAGCATTATCCAGATTAACCCATATACCGATTTTACCATCAATTGTATAAGCATTAACATCAAGTTTGTATAGTGTGTTAATGATCCATTGTTCTAGAAGACTTATATACAGTTTTAGGTCTGGTGATCTATTTTTGCCTGCTAAATTTAAGATAGGGTATATCACCCGTTGACCTGGACCGTGGTAGGTAAATTTACCTCCTCTTCCCGTATAAATGACGGGAATATTATTGCCGTCAGACAATAGCTCGTCGTCTTTATAACCCGTGCCTGCAGTATATACATCTTGATGTTCAAGTAAAAATACTGTCTCTTTTTTTTTGTTTAGAATCACATCATGAGCGCGTTGCTGCATTAAATCTAGCCCAGTGTTATAATCAATTAACCCAGGCAAAGATACCCAGTCTATGCGTTGCATTATTTTCGACCAAATAATTTTTCTATATCCTTAAGCTTAAGTTCGACGTAGGTTTGTCTACCATGGTTACATTGCCCAGAAAATGGTGTATTTTCCATAAGACGAAGTAATCCATTCATTTCTTCAGCATTTAAAGCTCTACCAGCTCTGATCGCATAGTGACAAGCATATGTTTCGGTTATGTGTTCAATTAACTCGGTAAGAGCAATGTGTTCGCCCATAGATTGCAGGTGATCAGCTAGATCATGGACTAGCTGGTTAATGTTAACATCTCCAACTAGGCTAGGTATTTCAGAAACGATTATTGAATTCTCTCCAAATTTTTCAATAGTTAAACCTAGCTCAGCCAATATTAGTTTGTTTTCATTTAATAATTCTGCCCTTTGTGCGTCTGGTAATTCGATAATAGCTGGTATTAGTAATCTTTGTTTAATCAGCCCATTCTTATCAATTTGTTCTTTGATTTTTTCATAACCTATTCGTTCGTGAGCTGCATGTTGATCTGTAATGATTATGCTATCAGGCGTTTGAGATATTATATAGGTTCCGTGAAGCTGGGTTTTTGCTGCTCCCAAGGGAAAATTTACATCTTTTTCTAAAGATGGTACTTCAACGTTTGATTGAGGTCTGGTTTCTATAAGTAAATTGGTATTGCTAACTGCGTAATCAAGACGTGTAGGTATAGGTAAATTTTGTGTAGGACTTGTTGGTAGCTGAAATCTCCCTTGATTATTAGTGCTTTTTTCACCGAAGCTTTGAGAAGATAACGAAGTGGAGCGCATATAATTTAGTGCCGCGCTTGATGCTATATTAGATACTTGGTTACTACTGCGTGCCAGGGCGTCTTTGACAGCTTTGATAACAAGACCACGTATTAAATTAGGGTCATGAAACCTCACTTCGCTTTTTGCTGGGTGCACATTCACATCAACGAAGTGGGGGTTAAGTTTAATAAACAAAACGGATACTGGGTGGCGATCTCTTGCTAAATAATCTTGATAAGATACTTTTAAAGCAATGTTAAGTATCTTATCTTTTACCGGTCGATTATTGATAAAAAGGAATTGATCATCAGAAGCTGCTCGGTTATAGGTGGGTATAGAAGAGTAGCCATATATCTCAACATCATCTCTGAAGAGAGAAACCTCGGCTGCATTTTCGATAAATTCTTTACCCAATATCTCTTCGATCCTATCTCTAATACCAAGTCCCATTTTTAAATGACACAACGAATTTTGCGGATCTCCCTTGTGCTCAC
>JANNVO010000159.1:0-2176 GCA_031414475.1 Rickettsiales bacterium | reverse complement strand
TCTGATACAACTTACGGGTATCGGTGTTGCGCTGAGTCACCGTTTCCTGTAGCGCCTTGAGTGCTGCTTCTTCCAGTAGTCGCATCGCCGTGTCTCTGCGCTCCAGTGTTGCTATTTCACTATCGAGTGCAGAGAGGTCAGCCTTGGACTGGGCCTCCTGTGCGCGAAGTATTTTGAGCTTCTGCTCCTTCAGTTCATCGTTGATCCTGAGGAGATCATCCTGCATGGCGGCCACTTGCGCGCTCGCTTCCATTGCTTCCGCAGCAACCGATGACAGTTCATCCTGTGTCAGCACTTTTTTCTTCCAGCTTTGATCGACAAACTCCGCCGCACGGTTCTCATCTTTTCCTAGTTTCATTTGTTCTTCTTCCAGTGCAGCCAAATGCAAGTCGTACTCCCCTGCCATGGACACAAGTCGCTCTCGCACTCTTCCTGATTCTGAGGTCATGACACTTGCCTGCATGAGCAGCTCTCCACGCGCACGCAGCACCGCATCTCTCGCTAGTGCATCGTCGACATGCTCACCCAGAGAACCAGCCAGGAAAGGACGAAGCAAAACCGAACTTCCGGCGGGGCCGCTTTCCGAAACGATTTCACGGATGGCGACGAAGCGAGCAAAGTCTGCAAGACCAGCCTGGAGACGAACCGCGAGTGACGCATAGTAGGCGTCGGCATCGGCAAGAAGCATGATGTCTTCGTTCAATGTATCGAGACTGTTTCTGTCGTCGGAAATCTGTTCACGAAGGAGGCGTCGCGCCTCGGAGATTTCTCCGATGGTGCGTCTTGCTTCACTCACACGATCGTCGAATGTCGCAAGCTCCGCTTCCAGCGACGCACGTTTCTCTGTGGCATTCGCAGCAACATCCCAGAGGTCGCTATAGGCACTCTTTTTCACCTCCAATTGATCTTCCAACGTTTCCGCCACGACCGTGCTTCCCGAGACGAAAATCAGGAGGAGAAGGAGTGCGGGAAGGATGTGTTTTTTTGAGTTCAGAGGCATCGGGATAGTATAGCAGAAAATAGAGGTTTTCGGAACAGCCGAATGCGCAAAGAATGACAAGAAATAGAGGAAATCAAAGAAATAGAGCATCCTTGATTTCCTTGATTTCTTCTTTTTCCTTTGGTTCCTAAAACCTATGTCAGTAAAAAACAAAACCCTCAGTCTGTGCTATCATCCTCCCATGCTCCACGCAGTGTCCGGAACCGTCGAAAAGCTGATGCCACCACAGGTGGCCGTGGACGCCGGAGGAGTGAGCTATCTCGTGAGTGTTCCGCTCAATGTTTTTGAGGAATTGGCAGCGGGTGCAACTGCGAAACTTTTTCTCTCTGCACACATCCGCGAAGACAAGTTCGACCTCTTCGGGTTTTTGACGGTACAAGATCGTTCGTTTTACCAAGCACTGGTCAATCTCGATGGCATCGGTCCGAAGACAGCACTCGAAATCTGTTCTGTCCCCCGATCTCTCTTTTTTGAAGCAGTGTTATCCGATGACACGAAACTTCTCACAGGCATCAAAGGCATCGGGAAGAAGACGGCGGAGAAACTCCTCGTAGATTTGAAGCAACTCTTGGAAAAACATCCCGAGTGGGCGGTTAAAGCTGCAGGCTCGCTCGGAAAAACGTCCTCCGCTTCGTTCGATCACGATGCCATCGCTGCACTCGTCTCGCTCGGCTACGACGAACAGAGCGCGATGCGCGTTCTACGAAGTGTGCCGTCATCGGTGAAACGAACGGAAGACAGGGTAGCTACGGCATTGCGATCACTGTAATACAAATAATCGCGGCAAGCCTGCCTGTCGGCAGACAGGAATGCCGCTCTCATGGTGGAAATAGATGAGAGCGCGATTCTTCGCGCGACTTCGAGCGTTTTCTGGGCTCCACCCTCTTTTGCGTCAAAAGAGGGTGGAAAGAATCGCATCTCATGATTCACTTTCAACCTAAATCGGGATAGTATTTGCTCCCATGCTGACCCTCGACACCAAAGGCACACTCGCAAAGATTTTGACTCCGAGCTTTGGCATTCCGGATAGTGAACTCTCCGCCATTCGTTCGTCGATCCGCAAATATACCGAAGATTGGCTCTCTGAACGCGAAAAAGGCATACATGCATGGTCCATGAGCCCGTACGACAAGGCTGCGATTCAGGCAACGAAGACCGTGGTGAGCGATATCAAGG
>JANNVO010000158.1:0-2125 GCA_031414475.1 Rickettsiales bacterium | reverse complement strand
CCGCATTGGCGATCACCCGCTAGGTATAGGCATCTACGAGTACGACATCTTCGGCAAGCGCGATGTTGGCGTGATGGCTGATGAAGTGCTGACCGTCAGGCCGGAAGCGGTAATCACAATGCCGAACGGCTACTACGCCGTTGACTACGGGAGGCTGTGATGCCAGCCGCTGACCCGTTCGGCCTCTCCGCAAGCGGCATCCCGCCTGAGTTGCAGGCCGAATACCGAGGACTGACTCGACAGCAGGCGATTCAGGAGGCGCTGCTGCAACAGTCCTTGCAGCCCACGGGCGGGGTGATCGACGCGGGCCGGTTCAAGGTTGCGCGCTCGCCGTGGGAGGGGCTGGCGAAGGTCGCACAGGCGTACATGGCGCGGCAGGGGCTGGCTGTTGGCGACAAGCGCATGGCTGACCTTGGGGGGCGGTATCAGAGCATGACCGCCGATGAGGTACGCCGGTATCAGCAGATGAAGTCCGGTACGCCGGGGACTAGCGAAACGATCATTGACGAGCAGGCCGATGGTGGCGTGGGCGCTCCGGCGACGATTAACGCGCCTGGGGTGGCGGGCGACCCTCGCGCAGCCATTACGCAAGCGATGTTGTCGCGCAATCCGATGTTGCAGAAACTCGGAGCGATGGATTACGCGCAGATGGTGAAGCCGCCGGTTAAGACTGATTTGGGCGACCGCTGGAAGGTGGAGTACGGCGATGGGCGCGTGGCGTATGAGGCTAAAGCTGCTACGCCGGATGCGGTGGCACGGCAAGCAGGGGAGAATGCCCGCTTTGCTGGCGTCAGCGGGAACACGGCAGCGACTGTAGCTGGGGCGAATCTACGTCACGAAACTGCTAGTGGTTCTGCAAAACTCGGTTCTAACACGACCCTTGCAACACACGCTAGTCCAAGTGGTAGCGCATTGACGGCGGCTGCTACTGCACGGCGAGGTCAGGATATAAGCGCCAACACCGCCGCAGCCGCGCAGACGCAGGCCGTTAATCCAGAGATTCAAGGCCGCCTTGCGGAGTGGAAGGCGGCAGGCACTGAGCGCGGGAAAACAGCCGCCGAAGCGCAGGCAGCGTTGCCGGGAGCGATTGCTACTGCCAAGCAGGGCGTGGAACTGATAGACCAAATGATCGGTGATTTGAACGTGGACGATAAGGGCAAGCTAATCAGCGGTGGCGCTAAAAAGCCGCACCCCGGATTCAGTGTCGGCGTCGGCGCAAGCGTGCAGCCGGGTTTGCAGTACGTTCCCGGCACCGACAAAGCAGGATTCTACGCTCTAAAGGATCAGGTGATGGGCGGCGCGTTCCTTGAGGCGTTCAAGACTCTCAAGGGAAGCGGGCAGATCACGGAGATTGAGGGCACGAAAGCAACTTCAGCAATTACGCGCATGAGTACAGCGCAGAACGAAGTCGAGTTTGTAAAGGCTGCGCGTGAGTTTCAAGACGTTATCAGGGCCGGTGCTGGACGTGCAGACAGTGCTGCACGGCGCGGCGCTGGTGCGCCCGCTGCCGCTACTGGCGCACCGCGAGTCGTGGATTGGTAAGTGGACATTCAGACCAAAGACGGAATCCTGCTGCGCGGCATCCCTGACGGGACGCCTGATGAGGTTATAAAGGCGCGCATTGCGAAGATCCGTGCAGAGGGTGGCGGGAAGCCTGTCGAAGTCGCACCGAAAGGCGCTCGCCTAGAGAACGCGGAATTCTCTGCCACCGGGAAATTCACGCCATCCGGCGAGAAGCCGATTGCGCTTGCTGGCATCGCCGCGCCTGAACTGCCGATGTCGGACTTCGCCACGGGCGCATCCGGCCTAATGCGCGGGCTGCTAAATCTCCCCGGAAAGGCGATGGACGCCGTGCGCGGCAAGACTCTTTCAGACGTGGTTGCGCCGAACGCGAAGAAGGAAGGCTTGGGCGACCGCGCATTTCCAAAGTCCACGAACGAAGGCGCAGCGAAGTTTGTTGGCGAACTCGCAGACCCTCTCGCCTGGACGATTGGCGGAGGGGTTATGAAGGCTCTGCCGTATGCCAAGGTAGGCGGGCAGGGCGTTGTCGAGGCGATCAAGGCGCTGGCTAAGAACGCGACTGGCGGGGCTATCACTGGCGGGACCATAGGTGCGCTGTCCGAGG
>JANNVO010000157.1:0-2003 GCA_031414475.1 Rickettsiales bacterium | reverse complement strand
GGAAGGAGCACCGTTTAAAGCTTTCTGCCGAAGAGCGTGGATGGGTCGATGCCAATGGTTTCGAGGCGGAAGCCGGACGCTATCTTGCCGTTCCCGGAAAGCATGGATCAGTCTCGAAGGTGCTGGTGGGGGAAGGCCTGGGCGCCGCCGTGGCCCTGGCCGCCGCAGTCGCAGACCCGTCGTGGCCCCGCGCGCTGGTACTCACCGGTGGTGTTGCAGCGCAGTTCGAGGGGCTCGATCCCGCCATCGCCGAGCTGCGCAGCATCACCCAGGGCAAGGCGCGCCGAACGTTCGACAGCACCGGCTACGCGCCAGACACGCCGAAGGAGACCTTCCAGAAGGCCTTCGGGGAGTGGGTGAAGACCGATCCCAGGGCAACCCTCGGCGACCGGCTGGCCCAGCAGGCCTGGGATGCCCGGGGTGCGCTCCGTGCGGTGCGCGGCCCGGTGGTGATCGTTGTGGGCGAGCACGAGGATGCGGCGGCGCGTGAGCGGGCCGAGGCGCTCAGCCGCGAGCTCCCGAACGCGTCCATCGTCACCCTCTCTGGCGCAGGCCGTCATGGCCCGATCGAGGCGCCGGTCGCGCTGGCCCAGATCATCAGCACCGCCGCCGCATCCTCCGAGGTGAACGTATGAGCCTGTCCGGAGCCTGTGCCATCGCCGGTGTGTATGAGCACCCCACTCGGTGGGCGCCCGACAAGACCGAGTTCCAGATCATGGCGGAGTCGGCCAAGGGTGCCCTCGACGATGCCGGGCTCACCATCAATGACGTCGACGGCCTCTTCGGTGCATCGATGACGATGGGGGCCATGGGCATCGTCGAGCTGGCCGAATACCTCAACCTCAAGCCCAACTACATCGACGGCACCAACATCGGCGGTTCGTCCTTCGTGGCCCATGTCAGCCACGCGGCAGCGGCCATCCATGCCGGTATGTGTGAAGTGGCCATCGTGCTGTACGGCTCCACGGCTGCTTCCACCGCCATGGCCATTGGCACGGGCATGGCACACGGGGGCCGTAACGCCTGGGACTCGTTCCAGTCGCCATATGGCATGACCACAGTTGGTAGCTACGCCATGGTCGCCCAGTTGCACATGCAGAAGTACGGCACCACGCCCGAGCAGCTGGCTGAAATCGCGGTCACCATGCGCCGTCATGCTTCGATGAACCCGGCGGCCAAGATGCGCACGCCCATCACCGTGGACGACGTGCTGTCATCGCGTCTGATCTCGTCACCGCTGCACCTGCTCGACTGTTGCATCATCAGCGACGGCGGAGGGGCGGTGGTCGTCACTTCGGCGGCACGGGCGAGGGACCTCGCCAAGAAACCCGTGATGGTGCTGGGATGCGGCGAGTCCGTCTGCCACCAGGAGATCGGCGCGCCGGACCTGCTCACCATGGGTGCCCGCCAGTCCGGCGACCGTGCCTTCGGCATGGCCGGGGTGCAACGATCCGACATCGACCTGGCCATGGTGTACGACTCGTTCACCATCACCGTGCTGTCCACGCTGGAGAACCTCGGGTTCTGCGAGTTGGGCGAAGGGGGCGATTTCGTGTCCGGCGGCCGCATCGGTCTGGGCGGCGAGCTGCCGGTGAACCTCGACGGCGGCGGCCTGTCGTCCAACCATCCCGGCATGCGGGGCATCTTCCTGGTGATCGAGGCCACGAAGCAGCTGCGCGGCGAATGCGGCGAGCGCCAGGTGACAGGCGCCCGGCTGGCCGTGGCCCACGGAACCGGCGGTACGTTGGGTGTGGCGCATTCGGGTGCCACGCTGATCCTGGGAGTCGAGTGATGCCGGAACTCATCCATCCCCTCGTCGACGCCTCCTGGGAGACCCGGGGCTACTGGGAGGGTGCGGGGCGTGGCGAGCTGGTGCTGCAACGCTGCACGGCGTGCGGCACCGTGCAGCACAAGCCGCGTGGCGTGTGCGCCACTTGCCTGGGCGGCAACGTGGAGCATTTCGTGGCATCGGGCCGGGGCACCGTGCACACGTTCACCGTTAC
>JANNVO010000156.1:0-11462 GCA_031414475.1 Rickettsiales bacterium | reverse complement strand
CTAAAACTTCCTCTATATAAATTTAATTACGCAAGAGGTTTATTTTCTTCTGCCCATGGCATATTTAATGAGCAATTTTTTAAAAGGAGAAACCTTCTCTACCGCTTTAAAGCCAAGCTGCCTTGCTGTGTGGAGTATTTTTGAATTATTTGAAAATATAGTATTCAATGTATCAGTTATTTCAAGCATAGCATTATTATCATTTTTGCGCATATTCTGATATATTTCAAGTGAATGAGCATTTGCACCAAATTCAAGTATATTGCTCACAAGAGACTCTATGTCTTTTATTCCTTGATTTAAGCCTTGTCCAGCAAGTGGATGAATAACGTGAGCTGAGTCGGCAACCAAAGCTATTCGCTTATTATAATATTTGTTTGTAGAGTAAGCTCTCAAAGGGAAAGAGGCTATTTCGCTTTTAATATTTATATTTCCTAAAAACTGGCCAAAATTTTGCTGTACTATATGTAAAAATTCGTCTTTCGGTAAATTGAGAACCGCATCTTTCATATCAGATTTTATAGTCCAAACTACGGAAGAGAAATTTTGATCTTTTAAAGGTAATATTGCAAAAGGTCCAGTAGGCATAAAATGCTCAACCGCGGTGCCTTCATGGGGTTTTTCATGCTGTACTATGAAAGTCAGCGCGTATTGAGCGTATGGTTTTTTCGTTTCGCAACTAAAATACTTTTGCCTTGTCCCAGAGTTGCTTCCATCGCATACAACAAGAAGGTCGCACTCATGATCACTGCCATTTAAAGTCAAAATGCACTTATTATTGTTATTCTCTTTAACTTCATAAGAACTATTATCGATAATAGTTATGTGCTTGTTAGCCAACACTTCAGTAAGGAGCAATTTTTTAAAATTTTTATTTTCAACCAAATAGCCCATTACTTGCCCATCTTGTAATTCGTTAGAAGCAAAATGAACCATCTCTGGGGCTTTATTATCAGCTACATAGATATCATTTATGGGGCCGGAAATGCTTGCTATTTTCTTCCAAATACCTACGTTGTCAAAGAACCTTCTCGATGAGTCAGTAAGGGCGGTAGTTCTTATATCATTAAAAAATGATTGGTCATCAATATTTTGACGCTCAATTATTGTTGAATTTATACCGCGCGCGGCGAATGAGAGTGCCGTGATCATACCGCTAAGGCCGCAACCAATAACTGTAATACCAAATCCCATTTTTAAATGACACAACGAATTTTGCTGATCTCCTTTGTGCTCACCTATAAGTATAGGCTGCGCAAGGTCATCCTGAAATTCATTTGTCTCATTTAAAATGGGATTTGGTATAATTCTAGGGTGCATCTGAAGATATTGATTTATGTTTTTGTAAAAAATATTTTAAATAAGCACTAGTTGCAATGACGCTTAGAAGAAAATAAATAAAAGCTATGTCAATATAAGAACTATTTGCTTTAAATGAACCAAGAAAACATATAAATAATGCAGCTAAACTTGTACCTGTATTTACAAATAACAATTTAGTAAATATGTCTCTTTGTGAAAATGCTCCGCAAATAACGATGCAGGCAAATACTAAAAATAAAAATACACAAATGGTTAACATACTACTTAATAATTTTCTTGACTCGTTTATCCATTTCTCCTGTTTGTAGTCCAGTCATAAAATTATCATCAAGTGCATGCACCAGCAAGTTTTTACCTTCAACTGAAAGAGTAACTGTTCCAGGGGTCAATGTGATTGAATTTGCATAAACTACTATCCCAACATCACTATCTTGAATAGTTTTTATTGGCTCTAGGCTGGATTGCAATATTATGTGTTTTCGCCATGCGATTCGAGACACGGCCCAAGCAGACATAACTATCTCTTTCAATAACCATAGGCAGTAAAAAATAGCGCTAATTCTAAATACATTTTTTTGTGGAAGTAGTTTTAGTTTAATAGCAAAAAGCAGTGTAAGTACAGAAGCTGCTAAAATATATTGCAACTGCTGCCATTCAGTGGCAAAGCCAGTAAGGCCAGTCCAAATCAATATAAATATAAGAAAAGAAACTAACTTAATGAGCATTTGATGTAACATTTGTTTCAGGCGTTGAAGAGAAAGGGATCAATATCATCCCCATACAAAATATCATAGTTATGATAATAAAGACATTATTTATTGCAATTACAAAAGCTTCTTGTTCAACCATATTACTCAGAAGTTGATATGCTGCTGTTTCTGGGTCATTTACTTTGCCAATCAATGATTGGGTAAAAAACTCTAAGCTTTCCTGTACTTTTGGAGATGTTAAAGGCATGTTATCTTTCATGGTTTGTGCATAGATTTTTGACTTCGAGATTATTAGGTTATTAATCACTGCTAATCCTATTGCTCCGCCCAGGTTTCTTGTTAAGTTATAAAGACCGCTAGCATTTTGTACTTCATCTTTTGCCATTGTGCCAAGGGCTAGATCATTTATTGGCATAAAACAAAACATCAGTGCTAAACCACGTATCATCTGAGGAACGAATAATTCCCAATATTGTGACTCAGAAGTAAGAAAACTATTAGCAAAAGATCCCATAGCAAATAAAGAAAAGCCTATGGCAAGAATTATCCGTTTATCCATACCTGAACCAAACATTCTAGCAGCTATAGGTGCTGAGACAAACTGGAAAACTCCAGTGACAATCATAGTAATGCCAATCTGAAGAGTGTTATACCCGGCTATTGTGAATAAGAACAGTGGCAATAAATAGACGCTACCATACAGTCCTATGCCTAGTATAAAAGAATAAATGCAACCAAAACTAAAGTTTTTATTCCTAAATGAGCTAAGGTCAATAATTGGATTTTGATAAGTAATTTCTCTAATGATTAACCAAACAAAAGTTATAATAACTATTATTGTTAATAGTAGAATATGAAAATCATCTAACCAGTCTTTCTTATTTCCTTCTTCTAGCACATATTGCATCGCGCCTAAACAAACTGCCATCAACAAGATGCCAACGAAATCAAAATTCTTGAGCAAGTTATAGTTTGGTTTGTCAAAATCAACGTATAGAAAAACCGTCACGCAGACAAAAATTCCAGGAATAACGTTCAGCAAAAACATAAAATGCCAAGATATTGTCTCAGTAATATAGCCTCCAAGTGTTGGTCCAATAGTTGGAGCAACTGTTACTACTAGCCCAATGATCATACTAACTTTGGTGTGCATGCTTTTAGGAAATATAATAAAAATTGCCCCAAAAGCTGTTGGAATCATTGCTCCACCGAAAAATCCCTGGAGGGCTCTGAAAATAATCATTGATTCAATATTCCAAGCAATAGCACATAGTAAGCTCATAAGAGTAAAGCCGAGTGCAGCAATAAAATAAGAAATTCTAGTTGATAAAAGACGAGCAGCAAAACCAGTGACCGGAATAATTATTACTTCGGAAATAATATATGACGTCTGAATCCAAGAAAGTTCATCCCCAGAAGCAGATAAACCAGCTCCAATTACTGATAAAGAACTTGCAACAATTTGGATGTCCAATATAGCCATAAACATTCCAACGACCATAGCAAAAAATGCTAGAATGGTTCTTGATGATATGGGTTTATCAGTTTGTTCTTGGTTCATAACTTAAAGTTATATCTCTTTTAAGCTTTTTTGTGGAGAATAGGGGGGTTATACTGAAACTGTTATTTAGGGGTAGCGACTTTCTTGCAAGGGATCATTTCTTATCACTATTCCAGCCAATAAAAACACTACCATTATATATACTGCAATGGGTAAATATGAACCGGTATAATATACGATAATTAAACATATAGAGGGAGTGAGTTTGCCAATAGTGCTTGCTCCGAAAGTTGACCCCATACCAACAATCATATATTTCTCGTCCCCCATTACTTGATTGTTGCACCAGAGATTTAGTGGGCACATGTAAACTACTCCCCAAATTACTATCCAAAACCGTACAAAAGTTACGTAATATATCGAGGAATCTGCAATATAATACCATAAGGGAACAATTGACAAAGCCAGGACAGTACTTGCTATTTGCATAACTTTGCTAGGATTATAGCGTGACACCATTTTTCCAATAATTGGAATTGATATCATATCAAAAATAAGCATAAAGCTATTTACTGCAACCATAGTTTTTTCCTCAATGCTTGTAACCATCGGGACCATATGATTCATTGTGACAAATGGAATTAGATATGTCATATAGGAAAAACCTGTAACGATAGCTATCCTTAGTAAATTTAACTTATGAGTCCATAAAATCCTTAATCCATCAAGGCCATAGAATTTAAATTGGCTTTTTAAAGCTCTGTTTTCTTTGGGTAAAGTTATTTGGCGCAAAAAATAGCCAATTATCGCAGCCAATCCTCCGAGAATATGGCAAATTCTCCAGGAACCAGTTATGTCTATATAATGGACAATAGTTGCTGCAAGTGATGCAAGAATAATACCTAGCATAGTTGATACTTGGTATAAATAAGAACCCTTAAATGCTTCTTTTCCTATCTTATTTTCTAGAATATATAGCTTTGCAATACTAGTCTCACCGGCGGCAAATACTTCTCTTAAAACGCGAAAAGTAACAAATAACAACGGTGCAACCCAGCCCATGGTGGCATGACCAGGTAATAACCCTAGGAATACAGTAAAAACTCCTACTCCAATTAATGAGTTGGATAGGGCGACTACTGGTCCTTTTAGCCGTGCAATCATTCCAAATAGATATGTTCCTAGTGGTTTTGTGATAATTGACGTAGCCAAAATGCCATATGCCATTATTAAACTAAGTAGTTTATCTGTATTTGGAAAAAATACCGGTGCAATAATGGGGGCAAGAAAAATATAAAGCGAAGTATCAAAATGATCGATTGTATTACCAACAAGAATAGTAATATCTCTTTTACGGGGGCTGTAACGCATCGAAAAAACTCCAATATTTGCTAATAAACAAATACCAGAGTCAGAGAGGATTTTCTTAAGTTAGGTAAGATAGAAAAAAATCGTTCTAAAAAAAGTCATCCTGAATTAAATTCAGAATCGCTCAAGATGCTGAATCAAGTTCAGCATGACTTTGGTTATAGTTTCCCAACTTTACCTCCCTTCGCAGGCATTATCCTGGAGCAGGTTATAAGAGTATAATCTCAGCCTTGGAAGGTTTTATTCCAAAGCACCTCTGGTATCTTATTATTAAGGATACTAAGACCATGATTAATTTCTGTCAACAAGAATTAGACGTTATTTGATTAGTTATTTTGTGGCCAGGTAGCACATTAAGGAATGACTAATATCTTCAAACTGCTGCAGTTAATTGACTCCGCTCTATATTTGATATTTAATTCAATTCAGGTACATACAAGTAATGGTGAGTTTAAAATTATATGCAAGTAATCACAATAGCTCAGCAAAAGGGTGGGGCTGGTAAAACTACTATCGCTGCGCACTTGGCCGTGTCTTTAGCTCAAACGGGAAAGAGGGTTGCTATTATTGATATTGACCCCCAAGGAAGCCTAACAAATTGGCATAGTCTTCGAGAAAAGAAATTTGGTATTGGTTATACAGGATTGAATTTTGTAACTAGTGCTGGTTGGCGAGTCGAAAGTGCGATAAGCAATTTGCGAGGTAATGTTGATTATGTGGTTATTGATGCGCCGCCGCACACAGAAACTGAATCCAAGACCGCTATTCGTGCATCGAATCTGATTATCGTTCCCATGCAACCAAGTCCGACTGATTTGTGGGCAACAAGTACTACAACTGAATTTGCTCAAAGCGAAAAGATTAAGACTAAAATTTTATTGAATAGATACAATCCACAATCAAAGCTTACAAAAGAAATAATTGCTCAAATACCGGGCGACTTATTTAAGTGTTCACTTGGTAATAGAGTAGCATTTAGTAGTTGTTTTCTAAGCGGAGTCACCGTCACAGAATGTGCACCAAACTCTATTGCTGCCGAAGAAATAAGATCCTTATCACGTGAGGTACTTGCAATGTTTGATATTGAAAAAACAGATAAAGATAAGTCGTCAAGTATTCATACAAAAAGATCCGTTGCAAAAGTGTAAATTTTTCTTTAAAGTAGGCTTGTTTAAAACAGCTGGATACGGATACTAATTATAAACTGAGTTTACCGCTTTAGAGTTATCCAGAACTTGATGGAAGCTTGCGCTTGATTAAAGGTATCCTGAACTTGTTTCAGGATCTCAGGCAGCGGAAGGAAATCCCAGATCAAGTCCGGGATGACAAGTAATGTGATTCAGGATGATTTTTGATGTTGGTGCTCCAAAAGGTTGCTCGCCATTTATAGGCAATACATTTCCGGTTAAAGAAATAAAAGTTTAAGAATTATTACATGGTTAATATACTAAAAAGGATAACAGACTATTCGCACCTAGCTCTTGCTTCTGCAATTATTGGGATTCTTATGGTCTTGCTTTTTCCAATTCCAACTGGATTGCTTGACTTTTTATTAGCTTTATCAATAGGTATATCTTTTGTAATTCTGATGACGACTTTATTCATTCAGAGGCCTCTTGATCTTAGTATGTTTCCAACGATTTTACTAGTTACGACTCTTTTGAGATTATCTCTAAACATTGCCTCTACCAGATTGATTCTCTCAAAGGGACATGAAGGCCCAGACGCTGCTGGTCATGTAATAGAAGCTTTTGGTGGTTTCGTGATGCAAGGGAATGTAGTCATAGGGCTGATTGTATTCTTGATATTGACCTTGATCAACTTCATCGTGATTACAAAAGGTTCTGGTCGTATTGCTGAAGTAGCGGCAAGATTTAGTCTTGATGCAATGCCTGGTAAGCAGATGGCTATCGATGCTGATTTGGCGGCTGGGTTGGTTGACGAAAAAGTAGCTAAATCACGCCGAAAAACGCTCGAAGATGAGAGTACATTTTTTGGTTCTATGGATGGTGCTAATAAGTTTGTACGTGGTGATGCAATTGCTGGATTGATCATCACTTTTATCAATCTGATTGGTGGAATGATAGTTGGTATTTTGCAGAAAGATTTGTCTTTCGGTGTAGCAGTGGAAACCTATACAGTACTTACTATTGGTGATGGATTAGTAACACAAATTCCATCGTTGATTGTCTCATTGGCAGCTGGTTTGCTTGTTACGAAAGCTGGAACTTCTGGTGCTACAGACAAATTGCTTTTTGGTCAGATTGGTCAATATCCACAAGCTCTGATGATGACATCAATTGTTACAGGTCTTATGGCTTTTCTACCTGGACTTCCTTTTATTCCATTCGCAATAATCGCAGCTGTTATAGGTGGCACCGCATATGCACTAAGCTCGTCAAAGAATCAAGAATTATTAGCTGGAACTTACGGTGGTGGTGGCACACCATCCAAAGTTGGATCAGATTCAGCCCAGAGCGAAGGTCAAGAGAATGATAAATCAGAGAAAATAGCGGATGCGCTCCATCTTGATCTCATTAGGTTAGAAATAGGCTATGGTCTAATGTCTCTTGTTAACGCGGGGAATGGTCATAATTTAACCGAACAAATTAAAGGCTTACGTAAGCAAATTGTTCAGGAGTATGGGTTTGTGATGCCAGCCGTTAGAATTCAGGATAACATACAATTAGATACCGATGTGTATGTCATTAAAATCAAGGAGCTTGAAGCTGGTCGAGGTTTGGTGCGTCCAGGTAAATTGATGATAATGGATCCACAAGGGACTGATCTGGATATTCCAGGCGAGAGTGTTAAAGAACCTGCTTTTGGATTGCCAGCAAAATGGATTGATGAAAGCTACAAAGAGGAAGCCTTGTTCCATAATTGTACTGTTGTCGACCCGTCTACTGTTATTACTACACACCTTACAGAGCAAATTAAGGAAAATATTACCGATTTGCTTTCGTATAGTGAGACGCAAAAATTACTCGATAAAATGGCTGATGAGCACAAACAGTTGCTAAAGGATGTTATACCAGATGTGGTCTCAATTGCTTCGCTTCAGAAAGTATTGCAAAACTTACTATCTGAGATGATTTCAATCAGAGATATGCCGAGTATTTTAGAATCAGTGGCAGATTCTGCTAGAGCAAATAAAAATTTAACAGCGATGACTGAAGCGGTTAGGGTTCAGCTCTGTAGACAGATTTGTCATCATAATACCAACCGAGAAGGATTTATTCCAATAATTGCGTTATCTGCAGAGTGGGAAAGAAATTTCATTGAAAGTCTAATAGACGATGGTACGGGTGATAAACAATTGTCGATGCCACCATCAAAATTACAGGAATTTGTTACTAAAGTGAGAAAAGCCTATGATGATCAAGCTTTAAAGGGATATGTTCCAGTACTCCTAACCAGTGCGTACACTAGGCCATATGTGCGCTCAGTGGTGGAAAGATTTAGACCAGCTACTGTTGTGATGTCGCAGAATGAGATTCACTATAAGGCAAAAATTAGGACACTCGAGTCGATATAAAGTTCTTGCATTAAGTTTAGGTTATTTACTATTATGATATTAAATAAGAGTATTCGTTACAAGCCACTGGCCTAAACTAAGTGATTAAAAGGTTTTGAAGATTTTTGATGTCATTCCCGCGGAGGCGGGAATCCAGGGTAAAACGGCTAAAATACTGGATTCCCGCCTCCGCGGGAATGACAAAAAAGGTTATATTAAAATAATTTTCTCACAATAGACTTAAGTTCTTTATGAAGAATATCATATATAATTTGTACATGTCTGTGGTAAAGATGATTGACCATAATGGTGTAGAACACTCAGGTTATATGTCATTTATGGTGCTGGTATCAATTTTCCCATTTTTTATTTTTATCCTAGCTTTCACAAGTTTTCTTGGTGCTTCTGAACTTGGCGAGAAGTTTGTTGAGCTTGTTCTGGAGAATATGCCAGAACATTCGACTGAGTCAATTAAGGTAAGGATTAATGAGCTAATATCCGCTCCTCCACAAGGTTTATTGACGCTTGCAATTGTAGGAACGATATGGACTTCTTCTTCTTTTGTAGAGTGTTTACGAACAATTTTAAATAGGGTATATGAAATAACAGCTCCACCAAACTACATCTTGCGTAGGGTGCTTAGTATTGCGCAATTTTTAATCATCAGTTCTGGTATTTCCTTTGCCATGCTTCTTCTGGTGATTATTCCTATTGGACTTGAAAAAATACCTAAATTTATGAGTTTGATTGAAGATTATAAAGCTGTGCTTAATTTTGCTAGGTATGGGTTAGTTGTGCTATCGTTATTTTTTGCAGTCTGTTCATTGTATTATATAATACCTAATGCAAGCCTAAGATTTCTTGAAGTCGTGCCTGGAGCCTTTTTGACTGTTAGTTTATGGGCCGCAAGCGGTTTTCTCCTTTCTAAATACATCGTATATTACAATCAACTAAATATAATTTATGGGTCGCTAGGTAGCATCATTGTTACGTTGGTATTTTTTTATATAGTAAATATGATTTTCATTATTGGTGCGGAATTTAATTATTTGATGAGAAATAAAAACAGTGATTAGCATTATTTCGCCAGCAAAATCAATGAATTTTGATCCTGTAGACTCAAGTATTTTTTTTACTGAGTTAGAAGAGTTTGAGGAGACTAAAAAGCTTCTAAGCGAGCTTAAAACTATGTCTGAGGCAAAATTAAAAAAGATAATGAAGATTAGTGATAAGCTTGCAGAGCTAAATTTCTTGAGATATCAAACATTTGAATCGTTGCCAGCAAAGCAAGCTATATTAGCATATGATGGTGATGTGTATTCTAATATAGACAAAAAAACTCTTTCTCCTGGGGTTTTAAGGTTTTCTCAAGACCATTTGCGAATAGTTTCTGGTTTGTATGGGCTGATAAAACCGCTCGATAAGATACGTGCATACAGGTTGGAAATGTCGATAAAATTGGCTAAAAATGCTCCAAATGGGTTAGATAGATTGTGGCAAGAAAAAATTACAAGAAAATTAAATAACGATCTTAAGACGCACGAAAATAAGTATTTAATAAACTTAGCTTCTAATGAGTATTCATCAGCTATTGACAGAAAATTGCTAGAAGTTCCAATGATCAATATTCATTTTAGAGAGTTTCGAGATGGAATGATGAAAAATATTGCTTTGAACTCTAAGCGTGCTAGGGGGATGGTAGCAGACTATATTGTTAGAAATGAGATTGATACGCCTGGGGAGATTAAAAAACTTAATAAATCAGACTATGAATTTAATTCAGAGTTGTCCGATGAAAGTAATTATTTCTTTGTGAAGAAGTGAGTTTAATCGGCAAAATGGTATTATTTATTCTATAATGAAGTAACATGTACTTTACCTTTCGGTTGTTCTTATCTTTCTGAGACATCTTTAGGTCTAGAATTTTTTCTATGTAACCAAACTATTAATATTAAAGTTTTCTTGCCAACGTAGAGTTATTGATTTATTTTGGTGTATACAAGTTTATAAACTCAAAGTTGAAAAAATATGAATTTTAATGTTGATATAGTTATTTTTATAGCTTTTTTGATTGTTAACTTAGTATTTGGCCTATGGACAAGCAGAGGAGTTAGCACCTTGCGTGGCTACGCAATTGGTGATAAAAATTTTAGCACGGCAACATTGGTTACGACGATAGTAGCGACGTTTGTTAGTGGGGAATATTTTTTTACTATTGTTTCTGAGGCTTATACCACTGGAATAGGTTTTATTTATACTGCCTTGGTGGGAGAGGTTTTGAGCCTCTTTCTTATAGGAAGATTATTTGCCCCGCGTATGGCAGAGTTTCTTGGTAAGCTTTCAATAGCAGAAGCTATGGGCGGCTTATATGGCAATAATGTACGTATCATTACTTCTATCTCTGGGTTTATTGGTGTTGCAGGAATTATTGCTGTGCAGCTGAAAATAGCAGGAGCTCTATTTGAACACGCTCTTGGCTTAGAGCCTACTTATGGAGTAATTTCAGCAGGAATTTTAATTACTTTTTACTCATCACTAGGAGGGATTAGGTCGGTTACTTTGACTGATGTAGTGCAATTTGCTACTTTTGGTGTAGTGATCCCGGTTATTGGCTATTATCTTTTGGGTAGTATTGAGAATAATCAAGTTATAGTAGATACTCTGACAACTAATCCAGTGTTTGATTATAAAGTGATTTTTAGTTTTTCAAATCCACAGATCTATTATTATATAACCTTATTCATATGGTGCGTTATCCCATCATTTGATCCAGCAATTTTTCAAAGAGTTGCAATGGCCAGGGATATAAAACAAGTTGGTAGTTCTTTTCTTATGGCTTCTTTTGTATGTTTGCTGCTTATAGCAATTTTATGCTGGATTGGAATTTTAGTGCTTTCTTCTCATCCCAATATGTCAGAAAGCGATATTTTTAAATTCATTCTTACTAATTCTGATTCATTTACTGGATTCAAAGGAGTTATTTTAATTGGCATTATGGCCATGGTGATGTCCACTGTTGATTCATATATTAATGCAAGTGCAG
>JANNVO010000155.1:0-17938 GCA_031414475.1 Rickettsiales bacterium | reverse complement strand
GCTATACTTTTCTCGATATAATTTTTAACTGTACCACCTAATACGACCACATCTCCATCACCTCTAATAGCTATAGTTATTTCAGATGGGTCTAATTTAGGGTCAAAATTCAATTTTTCTATTATTGCTGTATAGAGTTTTTCATTACTGACATTACCAACGGCATATGCAACCGAACTTATTAAAAAAATACACAGCAACTTAAAAACTATTTTTTTTACTGACATCGCACAGACCTATCCATTATTTGTATAAATTGAGTAACTAACCATTGAAACCTGCTAATAAACTCACATCGACAAAATCTACATTGCTTTTAACCAATCAATTGTTATTTTATTTTCTACGTTCTCTACTCCAGGTATTGACCAAGCTGCAGTTGTAGCATCTTCTTTTTCATCAAAGTTACGTACCATTCCTTTAAGGGTAATTTTCTTTCCTTCTGTTTCGATGTTAATTTTACTGGCATCTATACTAGCATGGCGTTTTAACTCCTTGATTATATTGTCTTTCACGTGACTGACATCAATAGTAATAGGCGACTTAATTGCTATATTATTGACGATAGATTTTATTCCAAAAATATTCTTTATAGCATCAAAAGTATTATTTTTTTGGTATTGCCAATGCACTTCCCCAGATAAATTAACTACCCCATTTTTGATGACTACCTTAATATTTTCTGAAGGTATAAATACGATTGAATGCAATGCATTGGTTACATCATTAGCTATCTCAATATCCGTTTTTTCACATTTCATAGATAGATTGACTGCAATATCATTCGTTACAGTCGTAACATTGGTAAGATGCTGCACAGCTTGCTCTGCAATAAGCTTCTCGGCAAAACTACCTATAGAACCCGCAAGTAAAACAATGTCACCGTTCCCTTGAATTGATATGATAATATTAGAGGCGTCCACCCTAGGTTCAAAATCTAGTTTTTCCATTACAGTGGTATACATTTTATTATCAATTTTCATGCTTTTTCCTCCCGCCTTGTTAAGTTTAATAAACCAAAATTAATAACTAATGATTAAACATTAAACCAATTAGTTACTAATTTAATGCTACATCAATCTAAGGTTGGGTGCAAGTAGTTTTATTTGACTTAAGGTATGGCAGATTGCTATCACCTAATCCAATGAGTTTGACTATAGTTGTTTAGGTTCAAATAGAGAAAGAAAAGGGCAATAGCATAATAAAGTTTGTCAAATTTGATTGCTTCTCAAGTGTCATTTCTGCGGAGGCGGGAATCCAAAAAGCCAGCTATCAAGCTGGATTCCCGCCTCCGCGGGAATGACAAATCACGTTTTGCGCTGTACATTAAGTGATTATTATATAACTTTTTGACATTTTCCTGTTATTATAACATGTTGCTTCTCTATTCCAACCTAAACAACTATATATAAACTGATCCTCACGGATTTCTATGAAAGAGAAATAACAAAAGGGCAAAAAGAACTGTAAAAAAGCAAAGAGCTCCTTTTAAAAAGACAAGGAGCTCCATCTTATTCCACATTAAAAAAGAAATATCAGTTCTTTCTTTATTAATTAAACATCAGCATTATCACCATTATCACCATCATCACCTGTAATTTTTACTTCGTCGTCGGGCTCAACTAACAGAGGAACCACATCATTGTCATTGTCCAGCATAGCACTAAGTTGTTGAATAGAGTTATTATGCAATTCAACTTGTAAAAACAGTTTTGTTATTTGCTCAAGAGACTCTATATCCTTTTCACGTTCTTTAGCAACAGGATAGTTACCTTCCTTATTACGGCTAATAATTTCTGCTATAAAAGGTAAATTTAAAACGTTCTCTACTTCAATCGGTGTCTGCAGGTTAGTGATTTCTAGAGCAAGTAATATCTTTGCAAGATATTCTGAAATATCCCATAAAACCAACTCGTGATTTATCGGAAGCTCTTCTTTGTTAATAATAGCTGGCATTAATTGCTCAAAAGCTGCAGATTGTCTATTAAGGAATTCTATAACTGGCATACTCAGCTCAATAATTTGTTGAGGTGAATAGGGACTTAAAGCCTGAGTATGCTGTAATGGATTAGAAACATATTTATTTGCTCCAGTAACAGAATTTTCTACCTTTGAGAGGTCCAATGCGTTAGCAGCATTTAGTATATATATCAATGACCCTTCAGTATCTTTCAACTGAAAAAGTTCTGCCATAAATGAATTATATGTTTCTTGCAAATTATCATCAGCTTTATATTTTGTAATGAAATCTTTTGTTCTTTCATCTGCAATGCCTAATTTATTAAGAGCTCCAGCAACTTTGTTTGCAAGTGCTGTAGATATAAAATTCGTAGTTGGAGTATCCCCGTTCATAATCTTTCTTGCATTAAGGCCTTCCATCATAAAAAGAACTAACAAATCTTCTTCTTCTAATGATCCTGCTGCATTTTGATCTCTATACCCTTTTAGTATATCATAAACAACGTTCTTTGGAAGTTGCTGGCCGGTTGCTGGCACTAAATGCTCGTTATGAATACTAGATACCCATTCATGAAACTTTATCGCGGTAATCCCTTGATTCACCTGGGGCTGGCCAACTAAATAGGCTTTTATATTTTCTAAAAGTTCCGCATAACCTTGCTCAATAGGTTTTCCTTCAAATAAGGTAGTAATAGCGTGCACATATGAGAGCGGTTCACGGTTGTCAAAGGACATCAAAGTATCGCCATTATTATTTAAAACTTCTTTAAAAACATTCTTCATTATACTTATCTCCACTTTAACTTTAAGTTAATAAACAGTTGTACACATTATAATTGTACAACTATAGATTAAACTATGAATTCAATAGGTAGTCAATCAATATATTTGTTACTAGAGAATCATCTTTTCCAGCAATGAATTGGCTGCAAGACGGTCTCGTAGTACTTTAAAATTGATAATATTGGAGTCTTGGTCTTGATCCGGCATCTCCTCCTGTTGCCTGAGATCCCGAAATAAATTCACAACTGTCCGAAGTTGCAAAATAAGTAGAAAATGAGTATATTTTTTCTATTTGAGAGGGGCAGTATGGAAGTAAAATTTTCGGACTTGTAGCAAAAAGAGCTTTGTCATTCCCGCGCAGGCGGAAATCCAGAAAGTCAGCTATCAAGCTGGATTCCCGCCTGCGCGGGAATGACAAAAGAAGGCGCAGGAAATGAGAAAAAGGGATATGACAATATTAACTTCGGACAGTTGTGAAGTAAATTCAGGATGACAAAATCATAGTTGACTTTTGCCATGGAGCAAGTTTTGTTCGTCACTGCGGGATTTAATCAGCTAATTCAATGTTGTTTACTATTATTTCTTAATCCATAGTTTGTTTAAAGAGTTTACGTACTTCTTCACAGTTTTTAACTGCCCCGTCTTCTTCTATAGAAAAAAAGTAAGAGAGCTGCCATTTTTGTGTTTTTAATGCTTCTCGGGATAGAGGTATTGTCCATGGTGGGTATATACGAAATGCGCGCTTACCTTCTTTAGCACCTTGTGACATGATATGCTTTTCTAGTAATATTTTTTGGTCAAATATAAATTGGCCACGATGCGTCTTGCTGGATACGCATACTATAACAAAATCTACACTATCTGAGATATCGAGCGGTGCAATCTCGTCTTTTGCTGTCGGTCGTTTCCAAATTGTAACGAATTGGCCAACTTTAGTCGGAGTTGTTTTTGCTACACGAAAAGCAATAATATGGCCATTAAGGCTAAAGCGACAAGCGTCATATTCAGAGCTCTCAGGTTCACGTAAGGCTTTAGTTGTCACCTTCAGGCCTGCTGGGACATATATTTTTTGAATAGAGTAAATCAGATCATTGGGCAGATCTTCTAAGTTGCTATTTGTCATTTTTTATGTCCATTTCTCTAGCAATGAGTTAGCTTCAAGTCGGTCTCTTAGCACTTTAAAATCGATAATATCGGAGTCTTGATCTTGAGAGGTGCATGAGAAAATATAACCTCTCTCATCATCAACCTTTTGAAGGCATTGACCGCAAATTCCTTTCATCATACATTGCATCGGTGAGTTAAGACTGCATATCATTCGGGCATTACCAAATAACTCTAATTTTTTTTCCGCAACCGCCTGCATCATTCTGTCTGAGCCAATACAAATGACATACTCTATTTTATCTAATGAGCCAATAGACTTCTTTCCAAACTCTACTTCCAAAGGCATCTGCGTCATCGTTCCGGTGCTCAGATCCTCACGTACATTAAGTATGCTCCGGTCTTGCGCTCCGTGGGCTCCTAGCATCTGTTCTTTGGTAGCGAGTTTGGAAGGAAGTCTAATATTTTTGGCATAGTTAATAGCATCTATAACGTTGCCTTTTATCGAGAAATCCTGCTCTCGTGATTTGCTTAAAACATTCTCCTGACAAGCCCAAAATACTTGATTGGCAATATGCTCTATTTTTTCATGGTAGAATCGATCTTGCAGTTTTTTGTAGCCAGCAAAATATGTAATAGTGCAATTATTTGCACTTAAGGCTTGACCAATTGCTAATAGTACCGCGTTACCAAGGCCCCCTCCGATTAAAGCGACGTTCTTATTCTTTACAATTTTTGTCGGAGCACCAGTCGGTCCCATCAGGACTACTTCCTCTCCTTCTACAAGATATCGACATAGTTTACTAGATGCTCCCATTTCAAGGATGATTAGTGATATAGTACCTTTTTGTTGATCAACATAGGCCCCAGTTAGAGCCAGTGGCTCCATAAGTTTGCTGATGTCAGTTGAGTAATTTTGTAGTTTAAAAAACTGTCCTGGTTTAAAATTTTGTACAGCCAGCGGTGAGTGCACTATTACTTCAACAATATTTTCAGATAATATATTTACCTTGACCACAGTACTCTTTAAGTCCTTGTGAAGATCAGTCAAATGCTTTGGTTTGCGCTTTAACATACTTTGGCTGATTGCTTTATACCCATTCTTAGCACTTGCAAGAGCACGAACCACGCTGCCAGCATAGTTGGGATCACAATCACCAAACCGACTAATACCACTTCTCAAATTAACTGATCCAAACGAATTTTGCGAGTCTCGCTTGTGCTCATGTAGCAGCCTACGCTGCGCAAGCTCGCTCTTAAATTCATTAGTCTGATTTAATTTGAGAAGTGGTATAATACCATCTTCGTTCTCATCAATATCTTGAAATTCATTATTATCTGTTCCGATTGCAATGAGAACTGATTTGGCTGGAATTTCTTTTCCATTAGTAAATTTTACTATCTTGGAATAGCCAAATTCGTCAGTGCATATTTCTTTTGGCGAAATATTTTCCTCAAATTTTATGCCCAAGGCAAGTGCATGTTCTATTTCTTCAGGGTTTAATTTATAAGCAGGCGATTCCTTGATTGATTTACGATAACAAATAGTCACTCCACCAAGGCTTTGCATTATTTTTAATTTTTCTTGATCATTTATTGCTTTTCTAAATAGCTCTGCGTGCTGGATAAGTTCCTTGGCGGTAGTTATATCTTCTAGGCTCATATTTTTTGGGGCGGCCTCTGACCTTTCCCAATTTACTAAGAAATTTTCTACCATCGTTGGATAATAATGCATAAGCTCAGTGGCACTATCAATGGCAGTTAGCCCACAACCTATAACTACAAATGGGGCACGTATTAGTAAATTTGCGTTGCTGGTTTTGTGGTAAGCCACACCTTGCTGAAGATTCATTAGGAAGTCTGCGGCGCTGCGAACTCCTTTAGCAAAGTAACCTGGCAAATTATCATAGCGTGGTGTGCCTGCTCCCAAGCATAGTGCGATATGGTCAAATCCATAGGCAAAAGCTTGTTTTGTTGTAATGTTGCTACCTAGCCTCATTCCACCATACATATTAAAATTCTCTCTTCTTTCTAAAATAAGCCTCAGAAGACTTAAGTTATTTTTATCCCATCGATTAGTAATACCGTACTCCATTACCCCACCAAATCCTTGAGATAATTTCTCAGATAAAGGTGTTTTCATTTTTTGCCAGTACTTTATTGGCTTTTTTATATCAAAATGAAGGGAAGATATTTTAAGTCCATCAATGGCTATTACTTTATGGCCTTCGTTCAATAAATAGTGGGATAAAGCAAAACCAGCAGGACCCAGGCCTGTAACTAGTACGTTATAACCAGTAAAAGCGCGTGGAAGTGGTTCATCAATATTAAGTGGATTCCATTTGGTAAGTAGCAAATAAATTTCTGTTCCCCAAGGTAGCCCAAGTACCTGCTCGAGAATATTTGACTCAACTAGTGGGATATTTACAGGGTCTTGTTTTTGATAAATACAAGCCTTCATACAATCATTGCAAATACGGTGACCTGTGGCAGCAACTAAGGGGTTATCAATGACGATCATTGATAAGGCGGCAATACTGAATCCCTGACTTTTTAGCAGGTTCATTTCAGAGATTTTTTGCTTTAAAGGGCAGCCAGGCTTTTCGATTTGCAACCCTTTTGAACAAGAGTCTTTTTTCTGTTTGTGGCAATATATACAATATTTAGCTATGGCATATGCTTTACCCCGAGAATTAGAATGATCACGATAGTCGAAGCCTAAACAAATATCCTTTCTCAGTTTATCTATCTTATTTTCACTGATATGATTGTTTTCATCAACTGGTCTTGGTAAGTCAAACAAAGCTAAAGAGCTGCCCATTGCAACCATAAATGCACAATATTGCGCCGCTATAGTCAGTTCATTTTGGTAAGTGACAGGATCTTTTTGCCAGTCAATAATGGATTGAGCAATTGATAACTCATTTAATTTGAGATTTGGTATTATTATACTCTTTAAATGTTCAGTAATTTGTGCAAAATCAAGCTCCGCAAGTTTTTCCTCTGGATATTGCTTAACTGCATATCTCTGAATAAATTTTCTCCTGCATTCATAAATTGGATCAAATTTTTTGTGTTCTTTCTTTAAGGTCAGATTTTCTTTTGTGATATCAAAAAGCTCTGCAATAAAGTCATCGACAAAAGGAGCTAACTGTAGAAGAAATTCAGAGTGATTAGTTGAATCAATAGCTTTAGATTTGATTGATCTATAATGCTTCAGTTGATCAGATAAATCATTGTCATGGTCTTGTAGAAATCCCAAAAAACTCTCATCTAGATTTTGAAGTCCAGATAGAGAGTTTAGGTCTTCAAATGCAAAGCCAAAATTTAAAGAAATCATACACGCTAATTCAACTTAAGTTTACTATAGTAAATCACTTAGTGTTTTTTACAAAACGTGATTTTTCATTCCCGCTTCCGCGGGAATGACACCTGCGTGTATTAACAAATGCACCTAATGCTAATTGATTTACTATAGTTATTTACAGAGACGAATCAATCCACTCTTTAATTGAGTTCTTTGGAAGTACCCCTACTTTTGTGGCAACTGGTTTTCCCTCTTTGAAGATCATCATAGTTGGAATACTGCGAATACCAAGAGATGATGGGGCTTCTGGATTGTCATCAATATTCATTTTAACAATTTTTATCTTATCCTTCATCTCAACAGATAGTTGCTCAATTATAGGGCCAAGCATTTTGCATGGACCACACCATTCTGCCCAGAAATCTATCAATACAGGCTCTTTCGCATTTATTACTTCTTGCTCAAATTCACTATCAGTAATTTCTTTTGTCATTATCGTCTCTTGTCTTAAGTTACAAAGCTTTGTACCAAACTTCCAGCTAGTAAATACCAGCCATCCACTAATACAAAGAAAATTATTTTAAATGGAAGTGCAACCATTACAGGAGGCATCATCATCATACCCATCGCCATCAAAATTGAGGCAACTACGATATCAATAATCAAAAATGGTAAGAATATCAAAAAACCTATTTCAAAGCCGCGTTTTAATTCACTAATCATAAAAGACGGAATAATAACTCGTAATGGCAGATCTTGTAGTTCTTTCGGAGAATCCACTTTTGCAATAGATGTAAAGAGATCAAGGTCCTTGGGCCTAGTATTTGATACCATGAATTTTTTAAATGGTTGGATAATCAAAGGCAATGCCTCTGTTTCAGTCATTGTTTCTTCTAGCATTGGTTTGAGGCCATTGTCATAGGATTCGCTTAACGTCGGTGACATGATGAAAAAGGTTAAAAACAAAGCTAGGCTTATTAATACCTGATTTGGCGGAGATTGCTGAAGTCCAAGAGCGGTTCGAACAATTGAAAGAACAATGGATATTCGAACAAATGAAGTGACCATTATCAATATAGAAGGAGCCAGTCCAAGGACGGTAAGCAACATAAAAAGCTGCATCAGTCTGCTGGTCATGGAACTGCTACCGAGTAAGTGTTCTATTTCTGAAGCAAGTGAGTCATCTGCCCAGGAAATCATTGGCAGCAAAACAAGTATGATGCCAAGAGATAGTCTGAATATATTTGACCTCTTCCTCAAGATATACACTAGTTCTGTAGTTCTAATATTGTTCATTCTTCCTTAGTCATTCTGTATTTATCAATTAAAAAAGAGTTCTGTTTACTAATGGCGATAATATAATGGAATCCATTAGTATTGCTGATATTAACAATTTTAGTTCCCTCGTCAATATACACTATATTTTCAATTTTTAAACCACCTGTTTTACCGGCGGATCTTGCTCCTGCGCCAAATTTAGTGTACCTCTGGACAATTCTTAGTACTATGTACATAGAGCCAAGGACTATCCCAAGTGCAAATAATGCTTTAAAAATAATTTCTAATTCCATTATTTGATAGTACTTTTATAATTGGCATTCTTGATGTAGCGATTTAGTTGATTATGCTTAGCCAGGGCCGCAGAACTCATTGCCTTTAATTCACTTTTTCGCAAGTCAAAGAGCCCCCTCAAGTGTTGCATTCTATCTTTAATTTGGGTCAGTTGTTTTGCGTCAAAGCCGCTATTTGCTACCGTGGCTCCAAAATCTTCAAAGAATTTAATAAGTTTAGGATTGCTCGGATCTTTTGTAAAGCCAGCTTCAAATTCATCAAATTTGGTTATTACCTCTGTCCAAGAGAAAGTTTTTTCTTTCATAAGCGTTGCATTTTGTTTTGTTTCTTTTTAGCTTCTTGCTCGTATATGTAAGTAAAGATTTCAGCAACAACGGAATATACTTCAAGTGGTATATATTCATCAATATCCAAAATAGACAAAATTTCAACAAGATTGGCGTCCTTGTGCATGGGAACATTATTTTCCCGAGCTATTTGCACTATCTGTTCAGCAATAACTCCTTTGCCGGCCGCTAGTACTTTTGGCGCAGCATCTTTATTTTTATCGAAGCCAAGAGCAACAGCCTTTTGATTTTTCTGAAAATTATTGTAATGATACATCTATAACATTAAAATTTAAATGGTAAATATGCGTAAAAAAATTGCAGAACTTATTTCAACTGTATTTTTTATTGGTAAGATCAAGTATGCTCCGGGCACATTTGGATCACTACCAGCGTTTCCACTATGCTATATAATAATGTATTTTACGCTAAATAACAAAATTGTTTTTCCAATTGAAGGTTTTAACTTCCAAGAGCAGCAAATAATAGCTCTATTTGCCATAGAGTTACTGGCAATTATTGCTTTATTTATTTTTGGCACATATGCTACCTCTATATATATTGAGGATATGGCAGAAAAAGACCCTAAGGAAGTAGTCATTGACGAAGTAGTTGGTCAAATGCTTACTATTATATTATGCTCTTTTTCAGTTGTCCTTACTTACGCAACTTCGTTGCCAGAACATTTTGATGCTATGTCTATCGACATAGCTTTTTTGTTCGTACTACCATTTGTTTTATTCAGGTTATTTGATGCATTAAAGCCGTGGCCGATCAATTGGCTCGACAAGAATATTAAAGGAGCAATGGGTGTTATGGTTGATGATGTTGCTGCTGCAATATTTGCAAGCGTGGTGCAGTATGTATTAGTATTCTTTATATTAGATTTTTATCCTCACTAGGTTTTGGTTTAAATGATCCAAACGAATTTTGCGAGTCTCCGCTGTGCTCACGTACAAGCGTACGCTGCGCGAGCCTCGCTCTGAAATTCATTAGTCTGATTTAAACCAAAACCTAGTGTTGTATACGATTGAACTCAGGTTAAAGTTATGATAGAGCTAGTCAAAAAAATAAAAGATACAAGTAACGGAAGGATTATTTCAGTTGCAGAATCATGTACAGGGGGGATGTTAGCATCATATCTGACATCAATTCCAGGCTCTTCTTCTTATTTTACTGCTGGCATCGTTAGCTATAGCAACGATGCCAAGATAAAATTACTATCGGTTTCTTCGAGATCATTAGTTCAACATGGCGCTGTTTCTGAAGTTGTAGCGAAAGAAATGGCTTTGGGTTGTAAAAAAATTACAAATAGCGATATAGCAGTTTCAATCACTGGTGTTGCTGGGCCAAATGGTGGCACTCAAAGTAAACCGGTTGGTATGGTTTGTTTTGGAGTTGTCACTGATAGTGATGTAAAAACTTATACTCATCATCTAAAAGGTGATAGAGGCCATGTGCGTAAAGAAGCGTGTAAAATTGCATTACAAATGATATTAGATTTGGTGAAACCAAATGTTATCTAATATGCTCTCTAATATCATATATAAAAACCAGAAACTAGTTACTACTAATGTTGTTTTTTTATCACTAATACTTACATTTTTATTATTTATATAAACTTAAATTCTACAGCATTAAAACTTTTTTCCTTAAAATCTTCAATCAAATTCATAATTGAGTTATCTTTAACCTCTTATAGAGGAAAGTCCTAGTGGACAAGGGCGTTGTTCCGAAGGGCACGGACGATGTTTCGGCTTGATACCGTCTTAAGGCTTAACCGTTGCATTTTGTACCTTTGCAATGATTAACCCGAGATTAGACAAAAATGATAAAATCTGTTATAAACTAATTATCAAGAACTTCTTACGGAGAGTTTTATGTCTACAGAGTGGATAATTGCGTTAATTGTAGGTGGCACATTATTCTTACTAATTATATTTTACAATCGATTGGTAAAACTTCGTCAAAATCGTAAGAATGCATTTTCTGATATTGATGTTCAGTTAAAACAAAGATTGGATCTTGTTCCGCAATTGGTAAGTACTGTGAAAGGCTATGCTGCGCATGAGTCGAAAATTTTTGAAGAAGTCACAAAAATGCGTGCAAAAGTAAATCCTAGTGCTGGAGTAGCTGAGAGAGCCCAAGCTGAAGCGTCCTTAGGCGGGTCACTGATGAATCTTTTTGCAGTAGCAGAGAATTATCCAGACCTTAAAGCGGATAGTAATTTCCAACACTTGCAGAAAGAACTATCAGATATTGAGAATAAAATCGCTGCTGCAAGGCGTTATTTTAATAATTCTACCAACGAGTATAATACGGCCTGTGAGCAATTTCCTTCAAACATTATTGCTGGCATGATGTCTCTTAAGCAAGAAGAGTTCTTTGATGTGCCCGATTCTCAGAGGGAGACTATTGAAAAAGCGCCTGAAATTAAGTTCTAGTTTTTTATGAAGCAT
Organism: Rickettsiales bacterium; assembly: GCA_031414475.1. Taxonomy (GTDB): domain Bacteria; phylum Pseudomonadota; class Alphaproteobacteria; order Rickettsiales; family Rickettsiaceae; genus Megaera_A. The sequence continues at coordinate 6,428 of JANNVO010000155.1, read as the reverse complement.
GGGATAGGTTTGCAATCAAGTATTTGGAATAATAATTTGAAGTCAGCATTTTTGCTGATTAGTTTTCCGCTTGTCATTACTTTTATGTCGTGGGCAGTAATATTTGCTTTTCAATTAGCTGGAACCAGTGTAGATCAGTTGCTTTGGGGCGAGTCGGCTGGTGTAGCTAATTCAGTGTTATTACAATATTGGTGGATTATTTTTGCAGGCGTTGGTATATGGTTTGCCATTGCTTGGTTCTCGCATCAAAATCTAATTAATAGGGAAACAAAAGCAAAGCCTGCTGTGCGGTCTGAAACTCCCGAAATATATAATATTCTAGAAAATTTGTGCATTAGTCGCGGTCTGACTATGCCGAAATTATTTATTATAGATTCTCCTGTGCTTAATGCATATGCAAGTGGCATTAGCCAGAAGACATACGCTATTACGTTGACTACTGGTCTTATTGAAAAATTAGAAAAAGACGAGCTAGAAACTGTTATCGCGCATGAGCTTACTCATATTATAAATCGGGATGTTCGACTTCTGATAATTTCAATAGTATTTGTAGGGATTATTAGTTTATTATCCGAAATGATGGTGAGGAGTGCTTTAAGAAGCCTAGGTAAAAGTAGTAAAGGCAAAGGTAAAGGGGCTGTCGCTATTATAATAGTAATTGTTGTTGCGGCTATTGGTTATCTGCTTTCAATTTTAATTCGTCTTTCACTTTCGAGAAGAAGAGAGTATTTAGCTGATGCGGGTGCAGTTGAACTAACTAAAAATAGTCCAGCTCTTATACGTGCGCTCAGCAAAATATCCGGTAATTCACATCTTGAGGATGTGGATAGCGATGTACAACAAATGATGTTTGACAACCAAAAATCGTTTCTTGGTATGTTCTCAACTCACCCGCCGATTAAATCTAGGATAGAAGTTTTAGAAAGATTTTAGTGCTTGGAATGGCATCATGATGCCTGAAATCTGAGTTTTCACAACTTTACTCTAACTTGATTTACAGATGCGACAGAACTAACTATTTCTTCTAAGAATAAATGCTATTAATAAATACATGCCTATCTTGTCTTTCCTTGTAAAATCCACTATTCTTCCATCCATATTAGAAAGAGAATATTGAAGTGAATTTATGTTGGACAAAATATTGGAATCGGCTTTAAAGAAGATCGATGCTGCAAAAACTTCCCGTCAGTTACAAGATATTAAGGTTGAATTTCTTGGCAAGTCGAGCTTGATAAATCAAGAAATGAGTAAGCTTGGTAATGTGCTTCCAGAAGAGCGTAAGGAGTTGGGGCAGAAGATCAACCGTGTTAAGGGGCAGATTCAAACTGCAATAGATGAACAAGCGGAAGTTACGCAGCAAGCGGAATTAGCGGTTAGATTTGAATCGGAAAAGTTAGACCTTACGGTTCCAGCAAGGCCAAGAGCTTGCGGTAGTATCCATCCGGTAACTCAATGTATGGAAGAGTTAATACAAGTATTTGCGAAATATGGCTTCGATATAAAAGACGGTCCAAGCATCGAAGATGATTGGTACAACTTCACCGCGCTCAATATTGATGAGAATCACCCAGCGCGCCAAATGCATGATACATTTTACCTAAAAAAAACTGAGGATAAAACTAAATTGCTCAGGACGCATACTTCGCCTATTCAGGTGCGAACAATGCAAAATGAAAAACCTCCATATCGCTTTATTGCTCCAGGTAGAACATATCGTTCTGATTCTGATTTGACTCATACGCCAATGTTTCACCAAATTGAAGGTCTTGTTATTGATAAGAATATCCATATGGGCCATTTGAAATATGTGATTATTGATTTTATCAGAAGTTTTTTTGAACGCTCAGATATTGAAGTGCAGTTTAGACCGAGTTTTTTTCCATTTACTGAACCATCAGCTGAAGTTGATATCAGAATGAACAAAAATGACAAATGGCTCGAGGTGCTTGGCTGTGGTATGGTTCACCCTAATGTACTTAAAAATGTTGGTGTTGACCCAGAGGAATATCAAGGTTTTGCTTTCGGCCTTGGCGTGGAGCGTTTTGCCATGTTGAAATACGGTATTCGAGATTTACGCCAGTTTTTCGAAGGAGATATGCGTTGGCTTAACCATTATAATTTCCGAGCGCTTGATATACCAACACTTGCGGGAGGTTTAACAAGATGAGATTTACACTATCATGGTTAAAACAATTTTTGGATACCAATGCTTCGCTTGAGAAAATAGCGCATACTTTGACAATGACTGGCCTTGAAGTAGAAGATATTGAAGATAAAGCTCAAGATTTAGCTTCTTTCGAGGTAGCTCAAATTTTGGAAACTACTGCGCATCCAGATGCGGATAAACTCCAGGTTTGTAAGGTTCAAACAAAATTGGGAATAGCTCAAATTGTTTGCGGAGCTGCGAATGCTAGAGCTGGTATCAAAGTAGTGCTTGCTAAAGTTGGTACCCTAATACCCAATGGAAACTTCAAGATAAAAGAGTCAAAAATACGAGGAGTTGATAGTTTTGGTATGATGTGTTCATACGATGAGCTGCTTTTAAGTAAAAATAGCGATGGAATAATAGAGCTAGATGAGAATGCTATAATCGGGAGTTCCGTTGCTTCATATCTTGGCGCAGATGATCCTGTTATTCATATCAATATTACGCCAAACAGAGCCGATGCTCTTGGTGTATATGGCATAGCTAGAGATCTTGCAGCTTCAGGAATCGGTCATTTAAAAACATTAGACATTCCCTCAATTAAAGAGACCTTTGACACAAGTTATAGTCTAGCGGTAAAGGATGATAAGGCTTGCCCATTATTTGCTTTGCGGGAGATCAAGGGGATTGAAAATAAAGAATCACCATTATGGCTGAAGAATTTACTGGAAAATATAGGCATTGGTTCTATTTCACCTGTGGTCGATGTGACGAATTATATCTCCTATAGTTTTGGTCAACCGATGCACGCATATGATGCGAGTAGAATTGATGGCGGGTTAACGATTGATACGTCAACTTCAGAAATTCCATTTGTAGCTCTGAATGGTAAGGAATATGTTACAAAAAATGGTGATATAGTAATCAAGGATAGTAAAGACATTCATTGTTTTGGTGGAATTATTGGTGGTCAAAATAGTTCATGCAATGAAAATACAACCAATATCTTGCTAGAAGCCGCCAGTTTCAGCTCTGATTATATAGCAAAAACAGGTCGGCGTATTATGGTGGACACTGATTCTAGATATCGTTTTGAGCGTAACGTTGATAGGGAATTTACTCTCAAAGCATTAGACCTAGCTACGCAGTTGATTATGGACATTTGTGGTGGCGTGGCTTCAAAAGTTAAAGCTATAGGTACTTCCACACTTCCTGTTAGGAAAATAGATTTTCCTCTGGATTTTTTGAGTTCAAAAACTGGTATTAACTTAGATGCAAATCAGGTTTCTAGCATTTTAGAAAAATTAGGTTTTGTTTGTGTTGAGGAAGAGGGGTCTATTGGTATAATACCAAATCCCAGATTAAATGAGACAAATGAATTTCAGGGCGAGCTTGCGCAGCGTACACTTGTACGTGAGCACAAGGGAGATCCGCAAAATTCGTTGACTTATTTAAAAATGGGGCTTGGTATAACAATACCGAGTTGGCGCTATGATGTGTCTATCAAAGAAGATATTGTCGAAGAAATTGTCAGAATTTATGGCTACGATAATATTCCCGAAACTATACTGCCTTTTGTCAATACATCAAGAATCATTCCATCTGACCAAAGAAGATTATCAGATATTAAGCGTCTACTTGCAAGTAGTGGTTATACGGAGGTCATTACTTGGTCATTCATGGATAGTCAAAAAGCAAAATATTTTGCGCCCTTAAAGGACGAACTTACTTTGCAAAACCCAATTAGCTCAGATCTTGACTATATGAGGCCATCGATATTGCCTAATCTTTTAGCTATTTGTCGTAATAATTTGAACAGGTCTTTTCACGATATATCTCTATTTGAAGTAGGTCCTATTTTCCAAGATACTAGCGATCGTTTGATAAATAGCGCTTGTGCTATAAGAACTGGTCATACAGCAAGTAAAAATAGCCATGGTGATAGAAGAGCATATGATGTCTTTGATATAAAGGCTGATATGGCGATTATTTTGGATTCCATAGGGATTGATATTGATAAATGTCAGATCAGAGACAATGTGCCGTCATATTATCATCCTACGAGATCGGGTAGCCTTTGCCTTGGTAAAAATATTCTGGCTTATTTTGGTCAAGTTCATCCAATGATAGCCAAGAAGTTTGATATTGAACCAGATATATTCGCTTTTGAGTTAAACATTAATGAGCTGCCACTGCGCCCCGAGAAATATGGAAAAAGGTCTGGGTATGTTACTTCAGACTATCAAATGGTTACTAGGGATTATGCTTTTATTGTTGATCAATCATTGCCTGTAGCGGATTTATTAAACTTTATCAGGGGTGTTGATAAGAAATTAATCAGGGCAGTGGAATTATTCGATATTTATAGTGGCCAGAAGATAGAGACAGGAAAGAAGTCGGTTGCTTTATCGGTAAATATTCAAGATGATAGCAAGACACTGACCGAATCAGATATTGCTGAAATAAATAAGAAAATAATAGAAGGTATAGGGCAAAAATTTAGTGCTATCTTGCGTGATAGCTGAATTTTAATTTTTTGAAGTTATAAAAATAAATCGATTACTTGCAAAAAATGCCCAAACTGTGCAAGATGTTTTGGCAAGAAAGGGATTAGAATGCAAAGTGGTGGAGCTGTCTGATAGTACAAGAACGGCTCAAGATGCTGCCTATGCTATTGGTTGTGATGTGGCGTAGATAGAAAATCCCTAATATTTAAAACAAAAGAAACGCATAGGCCTGTGTTAATCCTCGTATCGGGTCCAAATCGTGTAAACGAAAAGGTAATAGAGTCTCATGTTGGTGAAAAAATCACCAAAGCAGATGCTGATTTTACTAGAGATATTACAGGTTTTGCTATTGGTGGAATTCCGCCTATAGGCCATAAACAAGTCATTGATTTTATCTTCATAGACTAAGATCTGATGAATTTTCAGAAAAGCTTATCCGTCTAAAAGGTGTCCTATTGATGCCCGCTTCGGTCTACGACTATTTAAGCAATCACTTTCGCATAGGGTTTGGCCGTAAAAATATGCCTGAAGCTTTGGGTAAATTGGAAGAATTTGTGAAGTTATGAGGGGAATCTATTTCTTAGACTCTCCTCATACTAGAGTTTTTTTTATTAACAATCAGTAGTATCACCTTGTAATGTAATACTATCATCATGATTTGAGTTTTCATAAATATTATTAATACTATCAGTATTAATAATATTTATGGTAGTTGTAGTGGTAGTAGTGATAGGGGCTAAGCACTCATTTAAATATTCTGCCGCTTCATCATTTAAAGAACAATTTGCTAATTTTTGAGCGAATTGCTTAGCCATTTTCTCTCCGTATTTGTCGCAAATTGATTTATAATAGCCCTTGATTGTGCTTGCACTCAATGATTGCAGCTCACCAAAAGATAAAGGATAATCAAAAACTGCATCGTCTAGTGAATCTATTGTTTTTTCTCCAGATATAATTTTGTCAAAAAATTCTGCAGCAAGTATAGCCTTTCCCTGTTCTATATTGTTTTTCCATATAGTTATGATATCGTTTTTTTCATCCAATTTTACACTTTGAAGCTTGCCAATCAATTGATTGATGATTATTAATTTTAAACCATCCGTAAAATGATAACTATCGATATTAACTTGCTCTGCATTTTCGGCAAATATTTTATTAAAAATTCCGTGCAATTTTTGTGTATAACCACACCACTGCTCAGAGTCTTTAATGTCACGCTTATTGGTAAGATCATTTTTCCATTTTATTAGAGCCAACGGTATTTTGTCCCCTAGAGCGGATAAAGCTGAGTCTAGCGTTAATTTTAAAATATTCTCATAATCTTGAAGCGATTTTTTGCTGTAGTCCATTGCTGATGAGTTAATGATTTCATCTTGTACTACAGCTAGTAAATTTATTAATTTACTTAAATCACACATTTTGATTTCGCTTAATGTATAAATCAATTTTGATGCATCGCCATTATTTTTTGTGATATGAATCAATGTACCTATAACTTTTTTGAAATCCCAATGCACTGATAATCTATCGTTAACATCTGTCATAGTTGATAATTCATCTATTACTTTGACAATATTATCAATACCAGCACCCCATAGAGCTTCTGTAGTTGTCAAGTCTTGGTTTGCTTTGAATTGAGTGATTTCATTATTAATTTCCAGGTCATCTAATGGATATTTTTTAAACATCAACTCGAGAATTTTTTCTGCTTTTGCTTTATTTCCCTCTATCGCATCTGGAGCCTTATCTGTACCGTCGTTTACTATAAGCTTATC
>JANNVO010000154.1:0-45168 GCA_031414475.1 Rickettsiales bacterium | reverse complement strand
CTATCCTTTTCGCCACGCTCAGTAATTGCAATTGTTGAGTGCCCCGTGCGTTTTCTTAAGCTAACAGCATCCGCTAATGTCGCTTGCGGTGATAAATTAGAGTCCGACTGAACAAAGCCAGCCTTATGTTCTTTCACTTTTCTTACCATCTCCAGAATCTCAATTAATTGTTCAGAAGATTTATCTACTCCATTAAAAACTAAGTCTAATAGTGGCCAAGAGCGCCTTCTATGAATAGAGTCATCAGTGGTGTATAGCAGTTGATAAAGCTCCTCTGTAATATGAGGTAAGAATGGAGCAAACAGTTTGAGGATTACCTTCAAGCCATGATAAAGCGTTAATCTAGTGCTCAAAGCCCCTGCCGAATTTTTATTTTCTTCATCGTAGGCTCTAGTTTTTGTAATCTCTAGATAGTTGTCACAAAATAAAAACCAGAAAAATTGCTCTGTTTGATCCATTGCTCCAGCATATTCGTATTTTTCAAACTCACTAGTTGCAGCATGCACAAGACTGGATAATTTGGTTATAAAATATTTGTCAAAATCACAACAGATCTTATCCTTTAATTCTGGTAGCTCTACATTTTTATATTCGCTTGGAATTTTATCAAAATGTTGGGAGACAAATTTTGCTGCATTCCACAATTTATTCACCAGACGCTTGCCATTATTCATAACATCTACAGAATAAGCTGTGTCAGCCCCAAGTTTTGAACTAGCAGACCAATACCTTACAACGTCTGCGCCAAATTGTTCAAGCAAAGCATCTGGGACCAGAACATTACCTTTAGATTTAGACATTTTACTTCGATCGGAGGCCAAACACCAACCGCTAATCATTATATTTTTCCACGGTAGTGTGTTTTCATGTAGATGACTTTTGAGCAAGGTGTAATAAGCCCATGTTCGTAAGATTTCATGTGCTTGAGGGCGTAAATCAGCAGGGAATAACGCTTTATGACGCTCCTGATCAACCATAAAACCTTGTGCAATGCCATGAGAACTTAGCTGTGGAGAGACGGAGCTCGTTGACCATGTATCCATCACATCTTTATCAGCTTCTACCTCCTCTCTTGTATAACCACTTGGTAAATCGCGCAAAGGATCTACTGGTAGCTGCTGTGGGCTTGCCAAAATTATTTTTCCTTCCTCACCTCTCTTTTTGGAATACCACACAGGAAAAGGGACGCCAAAATATCTTTGCCTTGAAATACACCAATCAAGTGACACTCCTTGAATCCAGCTATCAAGCTTAATTTTCATTGAGTAAGGATGCCAATTTAATTCATTAGATCTTTTTGCCAGCTCGTCTTTGTGATTAACCGCTTTAATAAACCATTGGGGAGTCGTTAGTATCTCAAGAGGAGAACCAGATCTTTCTGCACATTTAACCGTCTGAATCCTCTCTGTTTGGCTGGGAAGCAAACCTTCGTTCTTCAAAAGATCAATAATTTTTTCCCTTGCCTGAACGATCTTCATACCAACAATTTCCATAGCAAATTTCTCTGCTTTTTCTTTATCAGTGCAGGTCTCATCAAACTCTATACCAGCTATTGTCCCCCACTTACTGAAGATTATTTTTGTCGGCAGCTTATGCTTTCTCCACCATAAAATATCGGTTTGATCACCAAAAGTACAGCACATTACAAGGCCAGTACCTTTTTCTGGATCAACCATATCGTCAGCTAATAAAGGTACTTTAACACCAAATAGCGGCGATATTGCAAATTTTCCAGCCAGTTTATTATATCTTGTATCATCAGGGTGAAATAACACGGCCACACATGCAGGAAGTAATTCAGGCCTAGTCGTAGCAATAATTATTGGCGCGCCACCTTCTGTTGTGAATTGAATATCATTCATGAAGGTGGTTTTTTCATGATCTTCTATGTCAGCCTGCGCTAGAGCAGTTTGATCAACAGGATCCCAAAGCATTGGCTGTGAATCGCGATATATCTGGTCTTTATGTATTAAATCAAGAAAAGACATTTGCGATATTTTGCAAGAAGTCGGGCTAATAGTTCTATATTCAATATTCCAATCTACCGATAATGCAATTCGATTGAATAAGTCATGAAACTTTTCCTCTTCAACTTCCACAACGTCTTGACAAATGGCAATGAATTCTTCCCGGTTCATGCTACTTGCTCTAACTTTTCGCTTCGCTTCCACTAATCTCTCTGTCGGCAACCCATTATCATCAAAACCCATTGGATAAAATACATTCATTCCCTTCATACGCTGATAGCGAACGATAAAATCTGTATGCGTATAGCTGTAAACATGGCCTATATGCAATTGTCCAGAAACTGTTGGTGGAGGCGTATCAACAACATAAGTCTTATCACGAGTTTCGTTTTTATCCCACAAGTACACACCGTGCTTTTGCCAAAACTCTTGCCATTTTTTTTCACTATCACTAAACTTGTACTTGCTAGGGAATTCTACCATCGGTATTACTTAACTGGGATAATTTATCTGATTAGTATTTAGAGTGAAGAATAATATTACAACTAGAACAAAAATGCCAAACATATTTTTGGCCGTATCGTCCATAATGCGCCTCAGTGCTCCTACCGGGTATCTGCTATCATTTTTTCCAGCGTTTTTTGGACTGATACTTGCTTACGAACAAAGCTCAAATTTACTATATGTTCCAGTATTTTTTGTAGGTAGCATTCTGGCAAGAGGTGCTGGTTGCATCATTAATGATATCTTTGATCAAAATCTAGATAGAATGGTTATCCGGACCAAAAATCGTCCGTTACCAAGTGGTATGCTTACTACTAAACAAGCGTTAATTATACTTGCAGTTATACTAATCTGCTGCCTACTAATACTTCTTTCTCTAACAGTTACTGCTATAGCTACTGGTTTTATCGCCTTCTTTCTTATTTTGCTCTATCCATTGACAAAAAGGATAACTTACTTTCCTCAAGTGTTTTTAGGTTTGACTTTTAATATGGGCTGTCTCATTGGATACGCTGCAATCAAAGATACTGTTTCTAGTAATGCCCTGATCCTTTATTTAGCCTGTGGCTTCTGGACAATCGCCTACGATACTATATATGCTTTTATGGACATAAATGATGATAAGAAAATAGGCATCAAGTCAAGCGCCATATTTTTTGAACACAAACCATATAAATTGATAATATTTTTATTTTATTGCGCTTTTTTTGCTTTATACCTATTCAGTTTTCGAGAATTATTATCAATAATTACAGTTTCTGCGGTAATATTATGCTTTGTATTTTCGCTTTGGGTCCTAATTTCTTTGGACGTAAAAAATACCAACAATTGCCTTTATAGATTTAAGGCAAACAATTATATTGGGTTTATATTGTTTTTGTCCTTATTACTTGAAAAACTATAAAAACCGCTTATATTATATACATGTAGATAATAAATTTACTTACGAGGTAACTATATGATTGATTATACTAAATCGTTTGCTGCAAAGGATACTAAAGGCTTTGATGAAGGCCTTAGGAGTTATATGCTTAAGATATATAACTACATGGCTCTTGCTCTCCTGCTTACGGGAGTTTTTGCTTTTGGCACTCTAAACTTTCCACCATTAATGAATCTGATGTATAATATCGGACCAAATGGTGAGTTTATGGGCACATCCATGGTTGGGATGATCATTACCTTCGCTCCTCTTGGTATTGCTATTTTCTTCTTTATGGGGATGGCAAGTATGTCTGTTAATAAAGCTCAGACTTTATTTTGGGTTTATGCGGCTGTAATGGGCATGTCACTTTCTTCATTGGGGCTGCAATATACTGGACAATCTCTTGCACGTACGTTCTTTATCTGCTCCGCAGTGTTTGGTTCAATGAGCCTTTATGGATATACGACTAAAAGAGATTTAACATCAATGGGATCATTCTTGATGATGGGTTTGATCGGCTTGATTGTGGTATCTTTGGTTAATATTTTCCTACAAAGCCCTGCGATTAGTTTTGCAACTTCTTTCGTTGGAGTAGCAATTTTTATGGGACTAACAGCTTGGGATACACAAAAACTAAAATCAATGTATTACTACTCTGGTGGTGGAGAGATGGGTGAAAAAACTGCCATTATGGGAGCTTTCACGTTGTATCTCGATTTTATCAACTTGTTTTTGTATATGCTAAGATTCTTTGGTGATAGAAAATAGTAAACTTTGCTATATAAACCTCTTTCGAAATTCGATATAGAAGAGAAATTTATTAGGAGAATCGGAACAGAAAACCGGAACGTACTTAAATGTACGCGAGGATTTGAGTACCGCATCGACGCAGAAATTACCTTCTATGGTTAGAGTTTCGAAAGAGGTCTAGTGTCTAATAGCAATGAATAATAAATAAAAAGAGTCGATGCTTGCATTGGCTCTTTTTTTATGCCCACAGCCTGATATTATAATAATTGAATAAATTAAAAGTAGAAAATGAGTAATCATACAGCAGCTGTAATTATAATTGGCAATGAAATACTTTCTGGTAGAACTCTTGATATAAATACACAAGAAATAGCACTAAGACTTGGTGAGATTGGAGTTTTACTTGTCGAAACAAGAACGATTGCCGACGATCGTACAATGATCATAGATACTGTCCGAGAGCTAAGTAATAAGTATAATTATGTCTTTACTACCGGCGGTATTGGCCCAACTCACGATGATATAACAGCAGAATCGATGGCAGCAGCATTTAATGTTCGCTATGTAAGAAACGATGAAATATACGTTATTTTGAAGAATTACTACGATAAAATGGGGGAGAAGTTAAATTCTGCTCGAGAAAAAATGGCATATATACCAGAATCATCAAAGCTTCTGCACAACGATGCTACGATGGTGCCAGGATTTGTCATTAATAATGTATTTGTTATGGCTGGTATTCCAAATATTATGAAAGCGATGCTTAAATCAGCTATTCCAATGCTAAAAAAAGGTAAGGTCGTTCAGTCAAGAACCTTAGAAGTAATGATGGGTGAAAGCAAGATCGCAATTAAATTTGAAGAACTACAAAACAAATATAAAGAAGTAGACATGGGCAGTTATCCCTTTACAAAAAATGGTAGTCATGGCACTGCCCTGGTACTGAGGTCATCAAATTACGATTTGCTCGACAAAGCCTTTGCAGAGCTAGAAACCGTTATCAAGAGTCTTAAATAATTGAGTATAGGAAAACAAGTCATCGAACTTGATTGAGGGTCACAAGCGCTCAAGTTCTTTATCTGATAAATCTTCCATAAATTGAAGAAGCAAACACTTAAAAAGACGACATACCACATATCCTTTGTAATTAGCACGGGGCTCTAATTTGTACTAGGATCTTATTCGCTAGAGTAAAAAATACTGATGGTCTTTAACTTACTAGCCGCTCTAAACTAACTATTGATATTTGGTGGGATGACATCTGACTTACTCTGCTCTTTATTATTAAACTATAAAATACAGAAATTAATCCCATCTCGCAACAGGCTCTTTATCTACCATGCGCAGCCTCGCTCTGAAATTAACGTATCAGAATTCAACAGCTTCCATATCCTAAACTGGCGTTTATAGAGCAGAGAACGCTTCGAGAGCCCTTTTCCTAGAAAAGCTTAAATCAACTATAGGCTCTGGATAATTGATTCCTAACTGAATTCCAGCATCAATCAACGTTTGTTTTGGAGCTTCCCAAGGATTAAATAAATATTTATCTGGTAATAATTTTAATTCTGGCACATATTTCCTAGTATACTCCCCTGCAACATCAAATTTTTGACCTTGAGTGACAGGGTTGAAAATTCTAAAATAAGGTGCGGCATCTACTCCACATCCAGCAACCCACTGCCAACTACAACTATTATTAGCTAGATCTGCATCAAATAAGCAGTCCCAGAACCATCTCTCTCCATGACTCCAGTGAATTAGTAAGTTTTTTACTAAAAATGAGCCAACAATCATTCTAACTCTATTATGCATATAACCAGTTTGCCAAAGTTCACGCATCCCAGCATCAACAATTGGAATACCAGTTGTACCTTTTTGCCAGCAACCAAGTAACTCTTTATTATCTTTCCAAGGAAAGTGATTAAACTTAGGATTCAAATTGTTGGTTGATATATCAGGAAAATGATACAGTAAGTAATACGAAAATTCACGCCAGCCTATTTCACTCAAAAAACATTCTAGGTTCTCTTCCCTATTGAGTGATTGCAAGTAGTAGCAAACTTGTCTTGGAGAAATTTCACCAAAATGCAAGTGCGGTGAAAGGCGCGAAACATTTTCCTTATATGGAAAATTTCTTCCTTCTTTGTAGTTTTTTATACCATTTTCTAGAAAGCTTTGTAATTTTTCATATGCAGCAATTTCTCCAACCACCCAACCTTTAATAACCTTATTTCTCCACTTGTCTGAAGGAAATAAAGCAAGAGACCCTATATCTATGCAACCTATATTTTCTTTTGTGTAGTGGGTGTTATTCGGTCTTAGTATTGGCGTACTAGCAAAGTAACCTTCTAGATAGGCTTTTTTATAAAAAGCAGTAAATACTTTATAAGGAGTTTGATCACTTTTAAGAAACTTCCATGGTTCGATCATTAGCGACCCATTAAAACTTTTTACGTCGATATTTTGTTTTTGTAAAACTTCTTTTATTATTTTATCTCGTTTAATTCTCCATGGTTCATAGCACCTATTCCAATACACCGATTTTATGTTATATTTCTGTGTTAGCTCGGGAATAATATCTAGCGCATTACCAGAAAATACTCTCAACATACCACCTAAAGATTCGTTGAGTTTATTCAAAGAGTGATGCAACCAGACTCTACTTGCTTCTCCCATGATATGGTGACCAGGATTATAGTCATCAAGTATATAAATTGGCAAAACATCACCGTTTTCTACGGCTGCACAAAGCGAAGGATTATCACTTAATCTCAAGTCTTGACGAAACCAGTGAATTGTTAACGACATAAATTTAAAACCCTATTTGTCAGTTGCAACAAAATAGACCTTTATACAACTATATAAAGCTATGACTAGGCTTATTGATCACCGTGGGCTAGCATATCCATTTCAATATCAACTAAATCTTCTGGCGTAGTAGCGTGATACCATCTTGTGCTATCTTTTGCAGCAATACCTCTTACCTTATCACTGTTTAAATAATACTCTCGAAGAGAGAATACTTTGAGTGGATGTTTTGCTATTTTCTGTGGTTTTAGAATTTGTAAACCAGCATACATATAGTCATAATTTCCTTCTTTATCTTGCCGAGAGAGTTTTCCATCAGCAAGCAGATCAAAATCGCCATGACCAGAATAACCAACAGCTCTATTATATTTTTGCATTAAAAGCAGAAAGTCCATTTCTTCAGGATCCCATTTCTTAATCATGTCAGCAAAAATATTATACTCAGACTTTAGAACAATATCGGTATTTAAAGCAAAAACAGGATTTTCTCCTAATTGTGCCAGAGCATTTTTAATAGCCCCACCAGTTTCAAGCAGCTCTTCTTCGTATATTACTATTATTTCAGGAAATGATGGATTAAGCTCTTTGAAGTCGTCAATGGATTTACTAATTTGATCATGTAAATAGTGGGTATTAATTACTATCTTTTTAAATGGATATACGCTGCACAAGGCAAGCGCATGGTGTAACATCGGGTGACCCAGAATGGGAATTAACGTTTTAGGACTATTCTCAGTTAAGTGGCGCATTCTATTACCAAATCCAGCCGCAAATAACATTATCGTATCAATCATTCAAACCTACTTTAAATTCTGCAACCACTCTCGTACCGGAAGTAAGTCAGAGTGCGACAAATCGTATTCCAAATATTTTTGTATTCTTGGGATATATTTTAAATAACTATCATCGTTATCTCTTATATATTTTCTAGAAAACACCCCAAGAATCCTACAGTTTCTCTGCGCTCCCAATATATGATAATTACGCAACACGCCTTCCTTATCAAGTTCTTTTTTTTTAGCAAAATAATCCACTAGATCAAGTGCCAATTGCCGGGGTACATCAAATCGCGCATCCTCTAGGACAGAGACTAGGTCATACACCGGAGAACCACAAAGAGCATCCTGAAAATCAAGCAAACCTATCTTCCTAAATGAACCACGCTCCTGGAGATACATCATATTCTCTAAATGATAATCTCTTAGAACTAAACAATTTGGCATTGCAACTTGCTTTGCCAAAACATTTTGCCAAATTTCGATAAATTCATCGAATTCATGCATTTTGAGCTCTCTGTTATATGCATGGGGAATATACCAATCAACAAAAAGCTCTACCTCCTTGCAAAGTAGCTCATTATCAAAATATCTAAGTCCAGGTAAGCACTCTACCTTCTGAAGCGAACACAACAAATCAATGATTAGGCAATAAGCACCCCTTCTCTCTTGAATATTACCCTTCGTTTCTTCCAAGTGATTTTTTATACTGATAGTACCAAAATCTTCTATAATCAAGAAACCTTGCTCAGCATCTTGTTCAATAATCTGTGGAGCTGAAAAATCATTTTCTAAAAGAAATTTAGCAACGTTAATAAAAGACTGAACATTTGCATAACTTGGAGGGCAATCCATTACTACGTAACTTTTACCATCAGCCCAAACTCTATAGTAACTGCGCATACCAGCATCACCAGGCATAGGCGCAATTGTATATGAGGTTTGAGAAAAATAATTGTTAATAAACAACTTTAATTTCTCATCTCTTTCAGCAATAAATGAAACCATATTTTAATAACCTAAATATGCATGTAATGCCAGTTTATACAGCCAACCGTTTTTTTGGTGATTTAGAAGAAACTTTAGCCACTTTTGTTGGCTTAATAACTGCAGCAACATTGTTTTCTACTGTTTCTTTGCTAAAGGTAATTTTCTTATTTTTCAATTCAGAAAAATTATACATATCCTCCAACAACAATTCTTCAATTATAGAACGAAGACCTCTTGCACCAGTATTTCTTTTTAACGCTTTAGCGGCGACCGCCTCAAGAGCATCTTGTGTAAACTCAAGTTCAGCATTATTCAGAACAAAAAGCTTCTTATATTGCTTTACAATAGCATTCTTAGGTTCAGTAAGAATCTTAATTAAAGCATCTTTATCGAGCTCTTTTAAAGTAGCAACGACCGGCAGGCGCCCAATAAACTCAGGAATCATACCAAATTTAATTATATCTTCAATCTGCAACTCTTTTAATACATCACTATGGCGCATTTCTTCTTTCGACTTGACATTAGCAGCAAAACCAATTGAACTCTTATCACTTCTTGCGGCAATAATACCTTCAATACCCATGAAAGCACCACCACATATAAATAATATATTTGAAGTGTCAATTTGAATAAAATCTTGTTGCGGATGTTTTCTTCCTCCCTGCGGCGGAACATATGCAATCGTACCTTCCATTATTTTCAGCAACGCTTGTTGCACTCCCTCGCCCGAAACATCGCGCGTAATTGACACATTCTCAGATTTTTTGGCTATTTTATCAATTTCGTCAATGTAAATTATGCCCTTTTGCGCCTTCTCTACGTTAAAGTCGGCTGCTTGTAGTAATCTGAGCAAAATGTTCTCAACATCTTCACCAACATATCCCGCCTCAGTTAAAGTTGTTGCATCTGCCATGGTAAAAGGCACATCCAAAATCTTAGCTAAAGTTTGGGCAAGCAAAGTTTTTCCAGAACCAGTGGAACCGATAAGCATAATATTTGATTTGTTAAGCTCTACTTCATCCTTAGAATTGATCAAGCTTTCCAGACGCTTATAATGATTGTAAACAGCTACTGAAAGAACCTTTTTCGCTTTATCTTGGCCAATTACATGCTCGTCAAGGATTTTGTATATTTCTTTGGGAGTTGGCACTGAAGAAATAATATTTTCAATGGCTTCGTTCACTTCTTCTTGAATAATATCCTGACAGATTTCAATACACTCATCACAAATGAAAACTGTTGGACCAGCAATCAGTTTTTTAACCTCAAACTGATTCTTACCACAAAACGAGCAATGTAGGGACTTTTTCTTAAACTCTTCAGCCATAGCAATCCTAAAATTTTTTACTTATATTTATCTATTTATCAGCTCTTTTTAAAAAAGTAAATTATTACTTCTTTGCATTCTGCACAAGAATTAACTCCCTGCTGCTAATGATTTTATCTACAATACCAAATTCCTGAGCCTCACTAGCTGACATAAAACAATCACGCTCCATAGCGTTTGCTATTTTCTCTACGGTTTGACCGGTGTGCTTGGCATAAGTTTGATGAAGCAGATTTTTGACTTTCATCGTCTCACGCGCATGAATCTCAATGTCGGTAGCTTGCCCTCTATAGCCGCCACTTGGTTGATGTATCATTACCCGGCTACTTGGTAAAACGTAACGCATCCCCTTCTCACCTGCAAGCAAAATAGTTGCCCCCATTGAACAAGCTTGACCAATACAAAGTGTCGCAATCTTTGGTTTTATGTACTGCATAGTATCGTAAATAGCAAAACCTGAACTCACAACACCACCAGGAGAATTAATATACATATATATCTCTTTCTCTGGATTTTCAGCCTCAAGAAACAACAACTGCGCCACAATAGAATTGGCCATCTGGTCTTCAAACTCACCACAAACAAACACTATGCGCTCTTTAAGCAAACGTGAATAAATATCATACGACCTTTCTCCTCTTGCAGTCTGCTCGACAACTATTGGCACATAATTCATAATTTACTTTCTCCAAAAATACTATTATTTTTCCTTAAACTCAGACTCTATATATAACTTACCAGATTTTTCCAGTTCCTGTAAACTCTTATAACCACCAATAAATTCACCATTTATGTAAACATATGGAACAGTATTTTGGCCTGTTTGATCAGCCATTTTTTGATGTAAATCTCTATTATTTGCGAGCTCAATCGCCTCATAAGGAATAGCGTTTTTATCCAAAAGTTCTTTAGCCAGAATACAGTATTTACACGTATCCTTAGTATAAAGCAAAACTTTTAAATCATTTCTTGGTGTTTTGGCTTCTCTATTGACTGTACTTGTATCGTAATTTGAATATAGTTTTGCTGAAGCAAACAACACAAGTAATGCAGCTAAAACGATAAGTATTTTACTATTTCCCATATTTTTTGTTAAGGCCAGCTCCAATTTTTTATCGAAGGTTAGTTCTAACATAAATCTATAAGAACTCATACCACAAATCCACATAAAATAAGTAATTACTAAAATATATACGAGCATTTCTATCTTATAGTCTGATATACTTATCATTATGCGTCTGCATGTTAAGAGGAACTCGCGAGGTATCAAGATGCTTTCCAATGAATTAGAGTTAACTCTTAGAAGAGCCTTGTCAATTGCCACAGGATACAAACACGAGTACGCAACTTACGAACATCTACTGCTTTCAATTACTGAAGATTCAGATGCAAAAATTATTTTTTTCACAAATAATGTTGACTTAAGCTCGTTACAAACAAGACTAAAAAATTATCTTGAACATGATTTACAAGACCTAGTAGATGAAGAAACCAAGGAAGCAAAACCAACCGCTGGATTCCAAAGAATAATTCAACGCGCTGCTCTCCACAGTCAAGCCAATGGACAAAAGATTATTTCAGGTATTCACGTACTAGCTGAATTCTTTTTTGAACACGAAGCATATGCTCTTCTCTGTCTCAAAGAATCAAATTTAAATAGACAAGACGTACTGAATCTTCTCAAAACTAATGGCAACTCATACACTAAGCCAATCCCAGAAACATCAACCAATCAAGCTGCACTTATTAGAGAAATTTCTCAAAAACACTTAAAGGACGAACATAAAGACAACCCACATGAGAGCGAGCTTGAAAAATATTGTACTAATCTTAACAAAAGAGCTGATATTGATGCTATTGATTGCTTAATTGGCAGAAAGAGTGAAATCGAGAGAACAATTGAAATACTTTGTCGAAGAAAGAAGAACAACGCTATTCTAGTTGGAGAGCCTGGCGTAGGCAAAACGGCCATAGCCGAGGGCCTTGCTACGAGAATCATTAACAATGACGTTCCTGAAATCTTAAAGGATGCTATCATTTATTCTCTAGATATAGGAAGCCTAGTGGCAGGGACCAAGTTTAGAGGGGACTTCGAAGAACGAATCAAAAATTTACTCGAAGAATTAAAGAAAAACCAGAACGCTATTTTGTTTATCGACGAAATCCACACTATCATTGGAGCTGGATCAACCACAACGGGGGCAATCGATGCTAGTAACCTTCTTAAACCAGCTCTTGCACGTGGAGACCTCCGATGCATAGGCTCAACTACATTTAAGGAATATCATAATAATTTTGAAAAAGACATGGCCTTGGTACGGCGCTTTCAGAAAGTTGTTGTCAGCGAACCAGACGAAGATACTACGCTAGAAATATTAAAAGGTCTCAAAGAAAATTATGAAAAACACCACAATGTTACTTATGAGCTTTCAGCTCTAAAGGCGGCAATTACTTTATCTCAGAGGTTTATTAACGACAGACATTTACCAGACAAAGCAATCGACCTCATAGACGAGGCAGGGGCCAGAAGCAAGATTGGGAATAAGTCTAAACACAGGGCAGTTATCACTCAAAAAGATATAGAACAACTTCTTGCTAGCATCATGAATATCCCAACTATACGAGTTGAATCTGATGATATAATGCAACTAAAGAAACTTAGCAGCAACTTAAAAACTCATATCTTTGGTCAGGACGAGGCAATAGAAAGTCTGTGCGCTAGCATAAAACTCTCGCATGCCGGCCTTCGTAAAGGTGTACGTCCGACTGGTTGCTATATGTTTGCAGGTCAAACTGGTGTTGGCAAAACCGAACTTGCAAAACAACTCGCGATTTTCAGTGGCATGAAACTACTAAAATTCGATATGTCAGAATTTGTCGAATCAAACTCAGTATCCAAGCTCCTTGGAAGCGCCCCTGGCTATGTTGGATTTGACCAAGGTGGTATGCTTACCAGCGAAGTAGATAAATTCCCTTACTCGGTAGTATTATTTGATGAAATAGAAAAAGCCCACCACGAAATTTTTAATTTGCTTTTACAAATAATGGATGAGGGACGACTTACCGACAGTACGGGTAAGCATATCAATTTTTCACATACGATGATTATCTTAACAACTAATCTTGTTGCAGAAGAAGAAAAATCTGCTATTGGTTTTGCCCAAAACGATTCAACTAACACTAAAATTGCTTTGAACATGGAAGCGTTCAACCAGTATTTTAGCCCAGAATTTCGCGGGAGATTAGACAAAATAATCCTCTTCAATCCTATCAGCAACATAATTGGTAAGATAGTTTCAAAAAATCTAAAAGAACTAGCCGCGCAACTAGCTGACAAAAAAGTAAGGCTAATTGTCAATAGTGGTGTAAAAAAGTATTTCGCCTTAAATTGCTTTAATAAAAAAGGTAACGCGCGTGAACTTGATCGAATCATTGATACTAATATCAAACAAGCTATCGCCGATGAAATTTTATTCGGCAAGCTACGAAATGGCGGCATGGTAACTATCGACTACTCCAAAAAGAGCAAAGAATTGACATTCAAATTTTCTGGCTTAAAAAAAGTAGCTAAACTGCAATTTGAACCTGGTTGATATTTTTGCGTAGTACCGATCAAGTTTTAAATCAGAAACTTGACTCGTCAGAGGTATTACTTGAAATACCATTTTAAAGACGAAACCGCAAGACTTACGACGGCTCAGGACATGAAAAATCCATGCGCATCTCATGCCTACCATTTAAAAACCGGACTTGATATAAAATTGTCCTTGACAATGCGATCATGTAACTGCTATTTTTAGCTGCAAAATAATCAAATTAATAGAAGACAATACTGTGAAAACTTATTCCGCAAAACCATCAGACATTGAAAAAAAATGGTGGGTTATTGATGCTAAAGATCTTGTACTTGGGCGATTAGCCAGTCAAACTGCCGTATTGCTACGCGGAAAACATAAGCCTACTTTCACTCCACACATGGATTGTGGCGATTACGTGGTGATTGTTAATGCAAAGCACGTATATCTTTCAGGGAAAAAATCTGACCCTAAAAACGGTAAATTCTATTATCGCCACAGTGGTTTTCCTGGCGGTATAAAAGAAACCACAGCTGGAAAGATCCTAGGCGGGAAATACCCAGAGAGAGTGGTTAAAATGGCTATCAAGCGGATGATCAGCAGAAATAAAATGGGTGATGTACAATTGAGCAATCTCCATGTATACGCTGAGGCCGAACACCCCCACGCGGCTCAAAAGCCTGAAGCTTTTGACCTCGCTAGTAAAAATTCTAAAAATACGAAGTAATTGTAATGGAAGTACCAACACTAGAGATTAAAAAAAGTTCTGTCGTAGTAACCAAAATTGCTACACCTCAAGTCGTTCAATGCAAGTCCAAAAAGACTACACCAGATGGTGGCGGTTATGGAACAGGCAGAAGAAAGAACTCGGTGGCAAGAGTTTGGGTTAGACCTGGAAAAGGTAGAATCATAGTAAATAACAAGGATTTTTCTGTATATTTCCCACGCGAAACATATAGAACATCAATTATGCAACCTTTTGTGGACACAAATACTACTGGACAGTTTGATGTCATGTGCACTACTAAAGGTGGTGGCACTACAGGCCAGGCTGGTGCAATAGTACATGGAATAGCCAGAGCACTTGACTGTATTTCTGCTGATTTTCATGCGATCTTACGTAAAGGCGGTTTCTTGACTAGAGATGCAAGAGTTGTAGAGCGTAAGAAGTACGGTAAACGTAAAGCACGTAAGAGCACTCAGTTCTCCAAACGTTAATAGATTCACTGCTCAAGTTTTGTCTTGGGCAGTTTTTTCTATCGAAATACTATAATAAAAGCATTTAAGTTATGGTGCATTAATTTAAAAACGATCTTGTACAGTCTAGATTTCTAGGTATAGCACAAACGAAAGTAGCACAAATTAATGCACCCGAATTTAGCTATGTTCATTATGGTATAAAATTTAGACCTCTTGGCGGGGTAGCTCAGCTGGTTAGAGCATCGGAATCATAATCCGAGTGTCGGGGGTTCAAGTCCCTCCCTCGCTACCAAAAAAACAGACTTCTTTTCTAAACTCCACACATCAAGATCTATTAAATTAAAATTCAAAAAAACAACAAATAAATTAAGTTACCGGTATTGAAGGTAAATTAGTTAGACTTTGATTAATAAATCAGAGAATGTATTAGTTATACAAAATTTGATTATTAATTATAACTATGACAAAAACATTCAAAGTATTCCCAGTAGTATATTTTTTTGTAGTATTCTTCCTATCAATCCCCCTTAGTTTTGCAGAAGTAAGATTTGTACAGTTAACTGATCCTCATTTATTTGAAGTACCTGGTAAAGAAAA
Organism: Rickettsiales bacterium; assembly: GCA_031414475.1. Lineage (GTDB taxonomy): Bacteria > Pseudomonadota > Alphaproteobacteria > Rickettsiales > Rickettsiaceae > Megaera_A. The sequence goes on along the minus strand of JANNVO010000154.1, from coordinate 29,749 downwards.
AGAAACATCAGATTCACTTGTTTATTTTAATCATGCTATAGACCGTACTAATGAATTAGAAGCCTCGTTGAATAAAAATAATCAGCATTTGGATTTTATAATTTTAACTGGTGATTTAGGAATAGAAAAACTTATAAAAAAATTACCAATAGACAAAGTTGATATAGAAAAAAAAGGAAAGTTTATCATTGAGGAGAATAATAAATTTTTTGAATTAAAAAAAGATCAGGATAAATGGGATAGTAGTGTAACATTAGTAGCTGATATTATAGCAAAATCTGAGATAAAATTATGGCTCTTAGTACCAGGAAACAATGATCTGTATGATGAAATGTCTGAGACTGTTAACTTATATGGTGATTTTGTTAATGATGTCAAAGAGCTGGTTAAAACTAAAGACACTAAATTTAAGATCGTTGATTTTCGTTTGGAAGCTAAAGATAAAATTGGAAATTTTTTACCAGGCACATTAAAAATTGGTGATAATCTTTTTATTGGTTGGGATAATTCGTTTTTTAAAAATAATTATTCTATAAAACGATTTTTGAATAAAGATAATAAACCAAAACCTATTGAACAGTTAGTTGAATATAAATCATTGCACAGGTTATCTAATGCAATGAAGCAGTATGATGCAAAATATGTTTATATTTTCTATCATATTCCAGAAGTTGATGATCCATGGAGAATAAATTTTGAAATAGATCCTGATGATCCTGATGACAATACGGTTTCAAAAACATTAAGGGAAGCTGCTAAGATCGCACCAAAATTAACCAAAGGAATTTACCCCTATTCTGCATGGATGGTACCAATTGAAATTCGTAAGATTTGGGAGAATTTAATTACTGATGTATCTAAACCAGCGGAGGTTAAAGGTCTTTTTGCTGGGCATTTTCATGATCATCAAAGGGCTATATACGAAGGTTTTGGATGGCTCAGAGATACGCGCTATAGACCAGAAATATTGTCTATATTACATGTGGCACCATCTGTTTCTATAAAAAATCAGGTAGATTTTGGTCCTAAAGATAGATCAAGAGGAGGACAATTTGTGTATATAAATGATGTTGGGGATACAAAAGTAGAACGTCTTTGGTTTGAAGATATTGTGCAATGACCTTATTATTACCGTTTTAGCAGAATTAGGTATATTGGTGGTTAGTATAAATCAACATTAGATGTGATAGTTAATTTTAAGGCGCAGAGCCCAGCGCAGCGTATATTAATTACGTGAGCACAGGCGAGACCTGCGAAATTGACAACATCTAGTCCAATTTTGATTTACTATATAAGAAAAAGAAAGGATTTCGCTACAACTACCTTTACTATTTAGCCTAAATATTATACCAGCACTTTGGTTACCTAATCTTGGCTAAACGCCGAGAATGCCTTCCACCTTCAAACTTAGTGTGTAGAAATTTTTCTACCATTTTAATTGAAATACTATCGTCCACTAGCTTGCTACCTAGCACTAATATATTTGCATCATTGTGAGATCTAGCGTGTTCTGCCATAAATTCACTTGTACATAGAGCAGCTCTAATATCAGAACTTCTATTTGCCGCTATGGACATACCAATACCAGTCCCACAAATCAAGATACCTTGCGTAATTTTCCCTTCAATGAATTCTTCTATCATTTTATGAGTAAAATCGGGATAATCTACTCTCTCTTCACTATTTGTTCCTAGATCAAGTATTTTTAAACCTTTTTTTTGAAGGTCTTTGATAATTTTACTCTTCAATTTGACTCCAGCATGGTCACTTGCAATAGCTAAATCATAATTTTCCATTAAACACCTTTTTAATATACAAAGTAATAGATATTAATATATAATGACGTTTATTTAATTAGCAAAACAAATCTGTAATTACACACCCTGGCAAAATGAAAAAACAAAGCCTTTTGATTCTTTTATCATTTATATTATCTGCGTGCGCAGTCTCAAAACAATCCGCACCTATAGAATTTAATCACGGTGGTTCTAAGCAAAAATCTTCAGCAAAAACAAATCCAACACTTGTTGATGAAGGAGAAGTTATTTCCACTGGCTCATTTGAAGTAAAACCTACTGAAACAATTAGCCCTGACGTTACTACAGAGCCTACTACAGATAATGAACAATACATAATTCCAGCACAGGGGAAGCCTGAAACTAAAGACAAAATCATTTATCATGAGGTGCAAGTTGGAGAAACTATTGAAGATATTGCATCAAAATACGGACAAAAAGTCTCAGAGATTGCCTTATTAAATGACTTAGAACCACCTTATTATATTGATGAATTTCAAGTTCTTAAAATCAAACAAACTAAAGAAAATAACTCAACCTCCAACAGCCATGAAGCTGCAGCGCCGTTAGTACAAGTAGGAGAAGCAAAAATTGAAAAACCAGAGGTAGAGATACAAGAACAAGTAGCAAATCGTGAATATATCAATCCAGTAAACGGTAAAGTAATCACAAAATTTGGTGACAAAACCCCATTTGGAACTAGTAAAGGCATCAATATAAGCGCCAAGCCTGGAACTAAAGTACTTTCAACAGCTTCAGGTAGGGTAATATATGCTGATTACGATGCCACTTTTGGTAATTTAGTAATTATTAAGCTCGATGGGAAAAACATCGTTACTTCTTATGCGCACCTAGAAGATATAATCCTCACCAAGGGTGCTAGTGTAAAGCAAGGTGATGTCGTAGGCTACGTTGGTAGCACAGGCAAAGTGACAGAACCACAGCTTAATTTCGGTATCAGGGAGGGAAAAGTGGCAAAAGATCCTTCGCAGTTTGTTAACTACTAATGGATTGCTCACTACACTATAGATAATTCACAACAGTTTTTTTATAAAAACTCGTCATGGCGAGGAGTCTTAACACCTAAGCACGGAGTCCTGCTGAAGTTGATTCCACTAGTATCCGGAATAAAAAATCCTTGTGCAAAAACGGTACACGTTATGCCGGGCTTGACCCAGAACTTCCCCTGCACCGTCATGCTGAAGTTGCTCACCATGACGGTGTAAGTATTACTCAGACACTATGTCTTTTCATCTTCAGATATCAAGCTTACCATCAACACAAGAGAGCTTGATTTTATCTCCGCTAATATATGATCCAGCTAATATTTTCTTTGCCAGACTGTTCTGTACTTCTTTTTGAATAATTCTTTTTAGCGGCCTAGCACCAAAAGCTGGGTCATAGCCCTTATCGCCTAGATAATTTATTGCACTTTCATCATATTCTAGGTTAATATTCTGAGTTGCTAAAATATTTTTTAATTCATTAAGTTGGATTTTTACGATCTCGTTCATGTGCGACCTGTTCAAACGATGAAACAATATTATTTCATCAAGACGATTCAAAAACTCCGGTCTAAAGGCGGCTTGAACATACTCCATCACTTGATCTCGGACTAAAGCCGTATCTTCACCATCAGCTTGATTGACAAGCACTTCTGAACCAAGATTTGAGGTAAGAACTATTATTGTATTTTTAAAATCTACCACATGACCTTGGCTATCTGTCAGACGCCCCTCGTCTAATATTTGTAACATCACATTAAAAATATCAGGGTGAGCTTTCTCGATTTCATCAAATAATATGATTTGATATGGGCGTCTACGAACCGCCTCAGTCAGGGCACCACCTTGTTCGTATCCAACATAACCAGGAGGAGCGCCAATCAACCTTGCTACTGCATGTTTCTCCATATATTCTGACATATCAAATCTCAGCACTGCGCTGCGATCACTAAACAAAAATTCGGCCAGAGCCTTAGTGAGTTCAGTTTTACCAACACCTGTTGGACCAAGAAATAAGAATGAACCGAGTGGCCTATGTTGATCGGCAATACCAGCACGAGACCTGCGGATGGCATCACTGACAGCTTCTATGGCATCATCTTGACCAATTACTGTCGCTTGTAAGTTTTTTTCCATCGTAAGAAGTTTATCTCGTTCGCTTGAAAGCATACTATCAATTGGAATTCCAGTGATTTTAGAGACAAGACTTGCTATATCCTCTTCTGTCACTCTTTCTTTCAAGAGCTTATTATCAGTGTTTTCTTCAGCAGATTTTAGCTTGGCTGTTATTTCTGGAATCACACCATATTTTAACTCACTAGCCCTAGTAAGATCACCTCTTCTTTCGGATTTTTCAAGTTCTATTTTGGCATTTTCAAGATCTTCTTTTAATTTCTGTGCAGATAGCATTTTGTTCTTTTCAGCTAACCATTTTGAGCTTAAATCCATTGATTTAGCCTCAAGCTCTGCGAGTTCTGAGGTTAATTTAGTAACTTTCTTTTTTGAATTATCATCTTTTTCTTTCTTCAATGCCGATAATTCAATCTTTATTTGAATAACCTTGCGATCAAGCTCATCTAACTCTTCAGGTTTACTAGATACCTCTATTTTCAAACGGCTTGCAGCTTCATCTAGCAAATCAATCGCTTTATCAGGCAAAAATCGATCAGTTATATACCTGTTTGATAGAGTAGCGGCAGCAACTATGGCACCATCGGAAATGGTTACCCCATGATGCAACTCGTACCGGTCTTTTATTCCTCGCATAATTGAAATTGTATCAACAACACTTGGCTCTGCAACGTATACCGCCTGAAAGCGTCTTGCCAATGCTGTATCCTTCTCAATATATCTTCGATACTCGTCGAGCGTGGTTGCGCCAATACAATGTAATTCCCCTCTGGCAAGCATTGGTTTTAACAAATTTGAGGCATCCATTGCTCCGTCAGTTTTTCCTGTACCAACAAGAAGGTGTAACTCATCAATAAATAATATAATCTCACCACTAGCTTCTTTTATTTCCTTTAACACAGCTTTTAAGCGTTCCTCGAATTCTCCTCGAAATTTTGCTCCAGCAATTAGTGCCCCCATGTCTAGTTCAAAAATTTTACAATTCACTAGCGATTCTGGGACATCCTTGTGATATATCCTCTGAGCTAGACCTTCAATAATTGCAGTTTTACCAACACCAGGCTCACCAATTAAAACAGGATTATTCTTTGAACGACGAGAAAGAACCTGAATCGCTCGCCTTATCTCTTCATCCCTACCTATTATGGGGTCAATTTTTCCTTCCATAGCAAGCTTTGTTACGTCTCTACCATATTTTAACAACGCATCATAACTTTCCTCAGCTGATTCACTATCAGCTGTCCTTCCTTTGCGCATGGCTAAAATTGCTGCAGTAGTTTTTTTTGAATCAATACCGAACTCTGCAAGAATTTTACCAACAATATTCTTGTCGTATGTGAGTGCTTCAAAGAACCTCTCTATTGTAACAAAACTATCTTTATTTGTTGTGGCAAGTGCCAAAGATTTTTCAAGTAGCTTAAGTGAATCTGAGGAAATACTTACTTGCCCACCTCCACCGCTTATTTCTACACTTGGCACGCGCGCTAGCTCTTCTTCGGCTCTTGTTAAAATAAGATTAGTGCTTGCCCCAAGAGAAGTAAGAAGATTCCTGATTACATCTTGCTCCTCGGCAGCAAGAGTGACAAGAAAATGTATTGGTAAAAGTTGTTGGTGATTATTTTTTGCCGCTAACATCTGGGCATTAGAGATCACAGCTCTTGCTGCGGAGGTAAATTTTTCGATATTCATATAATATAACCGTATAAATTTTGCTTACACTTGTCATATATGCATTAAATTAAAAAAATCAATTGATCCAAGATTTAGTATCTATTACGATTTGAACTATAAGTTGAATTAGTAGTGATTTAATCTGTATTAGGTTTAAAAAATTAATAGAGGATTTAAAATGGCAAAGGGATTCAAAGAACCAAAGATGGTATACTCAATGCAATATACCCCGGATAATATCACATTAATTATACAGCCAGTACACATACCTGTTCCCCAACATGTGCATTATATTCCTCCTACAGTAGCATCCCCTCCTTTAACCTATGTTTCTCCACACTCATCTTTTACTCCTAAAGATAACCATTTTGTTCCTAAACATAATAGTTTTGTTCCTCAGGGTCCTAGTATTAATATTAGCAATAGACAAGAAGTATCTATTATAGGTGGAAGTGCGGTAGATCACGTAATATCCGTACATCCCGATGCTCTAAGTATAGTACGAGACTCTTCGATTCCAGTTGGAGAAAGAATGTCTACGTTAATCAATACGTTATCCGATTCATCGATTTCAGCTAAAAGACAGGTCGAGTTGTATCACAACGTATTTCTAGATGGTACGTTGGAAAGATTAGAAAGAGAGCATGCTGACGCAATAACACAAAGAGACGATCGTTTAAAATATCTTGATCAGCAAATAGCGACGTCTTTAGCGCGAACCAAGATAATGGAGACGCAGAAAGAAAGTTTGCGACTCACTCTGGAGACACAGAGAGAAAATTTACGGCGAGAAGAGGATAAATATAAAGAAGATTTATCTAAAAAAACTACTGAGGTCATAGACCGTTTAGCGGCTAAAAAGGCTATACGGGAAAAAGAAGCCATTGAGAAGAAGGAAAGAATCCTTAATAGTAAGGAAGAATTATACGAAAAGAATTTAGAACCACGAGAACAGAATGCTCCTGAAGTTGAAGAATATTATCCCCTAACGATACAAACATTAATACAATATAGCAGGGATTATGAGGGATTTAATAGGCAAATTATCTCTCTCAGGTTAGCGGAGAAGGTAGTGACATGCTATTACTTCAGGATTCATTTAAAAAATTAGTTTTATCAGTTTCTACTTGCGCCCAACCATTATGCATAACCATAGATTCGCATATTCCTACTAAGCAGAACAGTTATCTAACTGCTATGGATCTTATTGGTGGTACTGTGCAAAAGTTTGCTCGCTCCATGGGACTTGATGATTTTCTTTTTAAAACTACTGGTCCTAAAATGACAGAACATATGGCCATATTATGCAAAAAAGGAATAAATGAAGTTATAAACTTCACTTGGGGGATTTCTAAATGTCATCCAGATAATCTTATTCCACTGATAGTAAATATCGTAGAAGGAAATATTGGGGAGTTAGCACGAGATGGAGTGATAGAGGCAATAGGCAATAAAACTTTACAAAAAATAGATATATTTATGTGTATCGCTGAGGTGATAAATGATTATCCAATATCCTCTGATATGCTAGATTGTATAGGATCGTTTTCGGCTTTGTTTGACGAATAAAATTCTATTTAGGAACGTCATCAAAGCGGTTTTCTTGGGGCGTTCCTTTTAAAAAGCATAATATTATTCCTGAGATCGGGAATAACCACATGGGTAGCTGCCACCAGCCACGTAAGTTTAAATCATGTAATCTTCTGGTTAAAAGTGCAGTATTGAATATTAAAAGGAAAATGGGAATAAATATTAAAATTATTTGTTCATTCCATTTATATTTAATAGCAATAGAAAAAATTATATAGTTAAAAATCACACTAGCATTGTATTCTTTTCTACTAGCTCTTGAACTAAAGTCTAGAGATTTTGTAGTGAGAGCGTCAAATAACACTCCCATAGACTCAAACAACAACTCGACAGATTTTAATATTATAGATTGAAATGATAATTTCATTTTAAAAACTTATTTTTTTGGTAAGATTACCATAGGTTGAAGTAAAGAACAATCTATTTGGGAACATCACCGAAGCGGTTAGTTTCTGGCGTTCCTTTTAAAAAGCATAGTGCAACAAAAGAAAAAGGAATTGCTATTACTAGCAATTGCCACCATCCACGTAAATTTAAATCATGTAATCTTCTGATCGAAACTGCAATACCAGATATAGCATAAAAGATGGGAATAAAGAGGAGAACATAATTTTCTTCCCATTTATATTTAGTCGCAATAAGAAAAACTATAAGCCAAAAAATCCAATAAGCGTTGTATTCTTTTCTACTAGCTCTTGAACTAAAATCCATAGATTTTGTAGTGAGAGCGTCAAATAACAGCCCCATAGACTCAAACAACAACTCGACAGATTTTAATATTATAGATTGAAATGATAATTTCATAAATACTTATTTTTAGGCAGAGTCTATCATAGGTTGAACTGAAGAACAAACTGTTACGACTTAATTCGCCAGCCTTTATCAATGAGTTTAACTAGAATGAAATACATTATTCCATTAGATATCATAAGAAACAGTATGCCCCCTGTAATATTACCGTCCGCTTTATCAGTCAAACAATACCTAAAACCATCGATAATATAGAAAAAAGGATTCAATAAATTAATTTGCTGAAAGATAGGAGGCAACGACTGGACAGAGTAAAAAGTACCAGACAGAAAAGATAGAGGCGTGATCAAGTAACTCGTAATGGCCGAATGTTGGTCAAAGGAATTAGAAATCAACCCAGAAAGTAGCCCTAATTTTCCAAGCAAAGTGCATGAGGCTAGTACATAAAAAACTAACAAAAATGGGTGCGCTAGGGTATAGTTAACAAACGGTATAAGTGCAATAGCAACAGCTATTCCAACAAATACTCCTCTAAGCACAGCCCCAACGGTAAATGCTATTATAATTTCAACACTACCAAATGGAGGAGTTAAAATATCAGAAATATAGCCTAACATTTTACTCATAATAAAAGAGGATGAACTATTAGCAAAAGCATTTTGTACTATGCTCATAGCTATTAAGCCATAGCCCATAAAATCAATAAATTTAATACCAGAAATGGAAGCCTTATGGTTACCTATAGCAAGAACAAAAACTGCCAAAAAAATTAATGCTGAGACTACTGGTGTAAATATAGTTTGGTGATAAACCCGCAGGAATCTCTTTATCTCGCGTAAAGTAAGACTATAAGTACCGTACCAATTTATCTTTTCCATAATAAATATTCACTATTAATTTTTCATAGATTATGATATATTCCGCGAAGATTTTTATCAATAAATACCAAGTCGCATTCTAAATGATACTAACAAATTTTGCAAGTATCGCTTGTGCTCACGTATAGGCAATGTGACTTGGTATATACATATTGCTACATAACCATAAAGATGTCTAAACCCGATTCTCCCATTAAGTCAAAAAAACTTTACATAAAGACATATGGTTGTCAGATGAATGTCTATGATTCGCTGAAAATGCAAGAATTATTGACCCCATTTGGTTTTGAATCTACTCAAATACCAGATGACGCTGATATGTTTATTCTCAATACTTGCCATATTAGAGAAAAAGCTTCTGAAAAAATGTATTCTGAGCTTGGAAAAATAAAGCTTATAAAAGATACCAGAAAAAAAACAGGTCTTGATACTATCATTACTGTCGCTGGATGCGTTGCTCAAGCTGAAGGAGAAGAGATTTTTAGGCGTGCTCCTTATGTCGATATAATTGTTGGTCCTCAGTCTTATCATACATTACCAGATCTGATAGCAAAATTAGCTAGAGCCCAAAAGCACCTAATCGAACTTGATTTCATTGAAGAAGAGAAATTTGATAATTTACCACAAGGTTTTGAAGGCCAAGGAGCAAGTGCATTTGTCTCAGTTCAAGAGGGTTGTGATAAATTCTGTACTTTCTGCGTAGTACCTTACACAAGAGGCGCAGAATTTTCACGATCAGTTGAGCAAATTTATCGAGAGTCTCTAGCTCTAGTTTCAAAGGGAGCCAAAGAAATTCATTTGCTTGGCCAGAATGTTAATGCCTATCATGGCAAGGCCAGTAATGAACAAAATTACACTCTAGCAGATTTAATTCGCCATGTTGCCACAATCAATGGCCTAGAACGTATACGATACATGACGTCTCACCCGACAGACATGAGTGATGATCTAATTGCACTTCATGGTGTGGAGAAAAAATTAATGCCCTTTTTGCATTTACCTGTTCAGTCTGGATCCAACAAGATATTAAAAGCAATGAACCGGAAACACTCTAGAGAAGATTACTTTACTATTATAGATAAACTAAAAACAGCTCGCCCTGACATAGTCATGTCTTCTGATTTTATCGTCGGGTTTCCTGGAGAAACCGATGAAGATTTTGCAGATACACTGGATCTTGTTAAACGGGTAAAATTTGGCCAGTGCTTTTCCTTTAAATATAGTCCAAGACCTGGAACACCTGCAGCAGCAATGACTATGGTGCCAGAAAATATAAAAACCGCAAGATTAGCTACCTTGCAAAAAGAATTATTCAAACAACAGCTTGAATTTAATGAGTCATGTGTTGGCAAAATTATGCCGGTATTATTTGAAAAAGATGGTAAGTTTGATGGTCATATTGGTGGCAAAACACCTTATATGCAATCTGCTTATATTAGTAATGCCGATAAAAATTTGATAGGTAAGATTGTTAACATCAAAATCACCAAAGGTTCGGCAATTAGTGTTACAGGCGATATATTTATATGATATTAAGATTTATTATATTTACTACAAAAATAGCACTGTTCCTTGGTATGATAGGGGCAGCAATTTTGATGTATATAATATACCATTACACCAAAGATTTACCTGATTATTCCCAGCTAAAAAAATATTATCCTCCTTCTATTACTAGGATGTATTCTGCCGATGGTAAACTCATAGAGGAATTTGCCAGAGAGCATCGCATATTTGTCCCTATTAGCTCCGTTCCAAAACCACTAACACAAGCATTTATTGCAGCTGAGGATAAGAATTTTTATAGTCACGAGGGTATTGATATTTTTAGTATTTTCAGGGCAGCAATAACTAATATTTCTCATATTATTCACCACCGCCGTCCCGAAGGCGGTTCAACCATTACACAACAAGTCGTAAAAACTTTTTTACTTTCTCCAGAACGTTCTTTTGAAAGAAAAATCAAAGAAGCTATCCTTTCCTACCGGCTTTCACAAGTATTTACTAAAGACGAAATCTTAGAATTATATTTAAATCAAATATTCCTCGGAAAAGGTGCCTATGGCGTAGCATCTGCTGCGTTAAATTATTTCAATAAATCAATCGAAGAACTTACAATCAGCGAATGTGCTGTCCTTGCTTCTCTACCAAAAGCACCTTCGCAATATAACCCAGAAAAAAACTACAAAAGGGCTGTTGAACGAAAAAATTACGTGATAGGTAGAATGTATGATGATGGTTATCTCACAAAAGAAGATGCAAAAAAAGCAATTGATGAACCAATAAAACTAGCTAAATTTGATAAAGCACTAACTATAGACGCTGATTTCTATGCGGCAAAAGTACGAGAAGAAGTGATCGAAATGTTTGGCGAGGAATATTTTTATACCGCTGGTCTTACAATTATGACATGCGTTGACTCCAAGATGCAAAAAGCAGCTACCAATGCACTAAGGTTTGGCCTTAAAGCATACGATATGAAAAGAGGTTATCGAGGTTCTTTGCAAAATATTGATCTTAAAAATTGGCAAGAAACTCTTCAAAAAATACCAAGTCCCTATGGGCTTTTACATTATAAGCTAGCCGTTGTGTTAGATGTTGCTGATACCCAGGCAAAGGTTGGGCTTAGCGATGGCTCTACTGCTCTGATTTACTTGAAAGATATGAGTTGGACTGCGACTAATATCAAATCTGTAAAAAGAATACTAAAATCAGGTGATGTGATAGCTGTTGAGATAATCGACAAGAACTATTTCTTACAACAAATTCCTGAAATTAACGGCGGTATTATGATCATAGATCATGAAACAGGTCGTGTCTTAGCGGCTGAGGGCGGTTATGATTTTAGTGTAAGTAAATTCGATCGAACAACGCAGGCTAAACGCCAACCAGGATCTCTTATCAAACCATTTGTATATATGGCGGCACTCGAGAACGGAGCAAAACCAAACGATATTTTTGATGATGCTCCGATAGATGTCTATCAAGGTCCAGGCCTTCCTATATGGCGACCAAAAAATGATAATGGTAAATTTCTTGGACCAATAACATTAAGAAAGGGGATAGAAAAATCTCGTAATCTCATTACAATTAGAGTTGGTCAATTTGCTGGTCTTGGTAAAGTTGCCGCACTTATTCGTAGGTTCGGTATTACTGATAGTCCAAAAGTTGTGCATTCTATTGTCCTTGGGGCGCTGGAAACTACCCTTGAGAAAATGACTATTGCCTTCGGCATTATTGCTAATGGCGGGAAAAGAATTGAACCACAATTTATCGAACTGATCAAAGATCGTAAAGGTAACGTGATTTATAAGAGAGATTACACTGAATGCCCACAATGTAAATCTAACAATACTACAGACTCCATTGATAATAGCCAAGCGCCTACAATAAACAAACCAGACTTGCCTGTTATTATAGATGAAGCTACTAATTATCAGATGATATCATTGTTGATGGGTAGCGTACAACGTGGTACAGCTTCTGGGGCAAAGCATTTACCTTACGTTATTGCTGGAAAAACTGGGACGACAAACAAGGCTAAAGATGTATGGTTTGTAGGGTTTACGCCAAAAATAGTTGTTGGTACATATGTTGGATACGATAACCCAAGAAGTCTAGGAAATTCAGCATTTGGTTCAGTTTATGCTTTACCGGTATTCGTGCATTTCATGACTAATGGTTATAATTTTCCATCTGTAGATTTTGCAATACCAAACTCAATCAGACTTGAGTCTGTTGATTATGAGACTGGAAAACCGTCATCCGCTCCAGGAGCAATAATTGAAGCATTTAAAGTCAATGGATATAATCCTAATATTCGCCCCAAAAATGAAGAAGCCGGTAACGAACCAGTTTCTCCAATTATCAATATGGAAGATTTAGATAACTCAGAAGAAATTTATTAATAACATTCCTAACTATTTTTACTTGTACTCCCTAATATATGGTTGGTACACTAAAATAAAATTAAATAATTTTATTTTAGTGTAAGCATTATGTCCAAGGATGATGATCGTTCAGAACTTGAAAAACGCCTTCAACAAGAACGTATCAAGGAATTGGAACAAATGAGTAAGGGTAAGATTGACTTAGGTAAGTTCCAAGAAGTTAATGACTCGTTGGGCAACAAAATAATAGAACAACAATCCAATTTTACAGCTAAAGGTAAAAAAGAATCCGGCGTTTCCGCTGGATATATTGCAACAAAATCTGGCACAGATGAAACTTTTATTCTAAAACATTTTTATAAAAGTCATGCTGATTGCTTGCTTGAACCAGGCATTGAGAAACAAAGGCAAGCCGTAGCTGATAGAAAAGATGGAGTTAGAGAACTATTTGGCTCTACTATGTATCAATTTCTTTTATACGATAGAGCTCCAAAAGAAGAATTAGTAACTCCAGACCAAAATAACCCAAAATCACTATATGTACGATCCAAGTTTTTTAAAGATGTTGTGCCAATGGCAGAATTTAGCGGAGGTAAAAGCTTTAACCCATATAGTAGTAAATTTAAAAAAGTTGAAGGATTCGAAAAATTAGTTGCCTCCTGCAATATGCTTGGTGAGCTTGACTATCATGCTAATAACATCATGGTACAAACGCAAAAAGATGAACGAGGTAAAGAACATTATGTTTTTACTAAAATTGACCACGGCAGATCCTTGGTAGCATTTAACCAAGATTTTGGAGCTATGATAGATAAAACAGCCAAGAGTTTTAAATCTTTTGGCTACGATAAAGCTATTGCCAATGGCAATTTATCGTTCAATATAGATAAATATTCCGAGTCATTGAAACAAATGACCAGCCAATTCAGCGCAGATCAAATTGATGCAATGGTTGACCAAAAAATAGCTGAATTAAAAAACGCTGGTTTTGATCCTAAGGGCTTAACTGCTCAATATGCCTTTGGCAGTAACATAAAAGAACAAACTTCCAAACCAATTACTAATTTTGAAGATCTAGCATCAACTTATAAAGACTTATTAAAAAAGAATTTAAGTAATATGCAAGAAGTCTCAAAACAAGCTGAGATTATCACCAAATTTACAGGCGTTAGCGAAACATTTAAAAATGGTAGTTGGCTCCAGGAGTTTGCGAATCTCCTTTCAAGGACCCCGTGGCTTATGCTGCTCATAATGACATAAAAATAGAAGGAAAGAATGCTCTACAGTGGGCGTATGAAAACGATTATAAAATCAAACACACCACCACAAAAGAACAAATAACCCAAGTGCAAGAAAAACAATGGAAAAAAGGAGACAATGATAAATGGCAAGAAGTCGATGTAGTAGTTTCTAAAACTCAAAATGAGGTAAAAAGTTTTGATCCATTAGCTTATATAAATGCACTAAAAAAAGATGGACCACTATCAAAGTCTGAACTTGAGTTTGCCAACCAAGCTGCAGAGCTTGGACTAAAATATACAGATAATCTTACTTATAAAGATGTTCTCCCTGCTTTAAAAATCGAAACAGATGAGAATATAGTTAAACAAATGCATAGCAAGGATACAAAAATTTCTGAAAATAAGTTAGTCCCGTTAATTGATAGTTTTGTAAAAGAATATCTAACTAATAAAAATGCTTCTAAAGAAGATGTAGCTAAATTTTATGATAAAGTTTTAGATACACTAAAAAAAGAAAATTATATTACTGACAAAGAAATTCAAACTATGAAAACACCTGCAAAAGGTGAAAAATCGTCTGATTTTAATAAAGCAGTGGATAATACATTAACGCTGGTAAAAGCTAACATTCCAAAAATTGAAGGTTCAGATAAAATGAACTATGGAGTAGCTAATTTTTGTAAAAAAATTGGCTGTGCTAGCATATCTAACTATTTTATGAAAAAAATCTCTCCAGAAAATTTAACTAAAATACATAATGCCGAAAAAGCTGTGAGCGAAAGTATGAAATTGAATGAACTACTAAAAAAACAAATAGGTAAAGAAGGAATTGGCAGCAAACGAATAGAGAATATTCAAGCTAAAGCCTCTGAAAAAATTGAAACACGAGCTCAAAAACAAAAAAGTGGAGGTGTAAGTAGATAAAAAAAATAGAGAACATAGATTTTATAAAAAGCTATGTCTAAATATATCATTTCAATGTTAATTATTTAATTTATATAGGTTACCGTTATGCGCTTAATATTAAAAATAAAAGTAATTGCAATCATTTTTCTATTCTCTACAACATGCACTGCTTCACAAGTAAAATTACCTACTGATAAAAAGTTAATCTCATTCCTAAATGAGCTTTTTGATAATAATGCCGAATTTACAAAAACACATGATACAAAATTTTTTGATAGGTTTCGTAATTCACAAACTCCACATTTAACTATACTAAAATGCTCAGACTCAAGAATAAACTTAGACGCTTTTGACTCCACTCCAGATAATGACGTCTTCTCAATTAGAAATATCGGTAATCAAATTGTAACGAACGAAGGTTCGATAGATTATGGCGTAAGGGTACTAAAAACTCCTTATTTAATGGTTGTTGGTCATTCTGGCTGTGGAGCTATTGAAGCAGCACACAAAGGTATAAAAACAAAAATTGCTGGTATTGATAGGGAACTTAGTACGATTAAACTAAATAATGACAAAACTATCAATGATGCAATATTAGATAATGTTCACACACAAATTGAAGTTGCAAAACATAGATATAAGTCTCTGGTTGATTCAGGAGAACTAACAATTCTTGGAGCAATCTATGATTTTAAAAACGATTTTGGCTTAGGTGATGGAAAAGTTATCCTGGTTAATGTGAATGGCATAAAAGATAAAGAACTACTACGTAAGACATATAGCTCTAAGGTAAAAACCCTACAAGCAATGTAGTACATAGCAGTAAGATGCAATGTGTAATAGGTTAATATGATTGATACTATCAAAACAAGTTGGAGTATTGGTTTATTTAGTTATAGGTTTCTTTTTCGAACTCCTATACTACTTATTTTACCCATTTTATCAACTTTCTGCTTTGGAGTTTGCGTTACACTATTATATAGATTGGGTAATAATGGGATAGTAACCATCATTACCCTAACTATAATCGCTTATTATGTTTTTCTATTTTTCTATCTCTTTTTCAGCGTAGTTGCTATTGAAATGACTTATTCCTATCTACGAAATAGTCAAAACCCCTCATTAGGTCGAGGATTAAAGCTCACTTTACCAAAAATATTGACCATAATTATATGGACATTAGTTAACGGGACCATCGGCTTAATAATAAATATTACTACTAATTTACTAAACAACAGCACAGATTCATCAATACTAGGATGTATTTTTAGTATCTTTTTAAACATAGCTTGGGGAATTGTAACATGCTTTCTTATGCCTATGATAATCTTTGATCCAGGAAAAAATCGACTTTCAGTAATTAAAAAATCTGTACTGTTTTTTGAAAAAGAAGATCAACAACTTGAAAATTTTCCTAAAATTATTGGCGCTGGGGTGTTTAATGTCATGCTAGCCATCCCTATTGTTATATTATTCGCTATAACTGTAAAATTTTCACTACTTCCTTTCAGCGGGATTCTTTATTTAATTTGCGGCATTTTGTATATTTTATTTTTATATTTCTCATCTATAGCACATTATGTATTGCTAACTATACTTTATATTTTTGCTTTAGATAGGTCATCACTCTCAAATTTAGATATAAATAAAGAACTAATAAAAAAATCACTGGTTAAGTTGTGAGGGACGTCGTTAAAATACAGAACCTTCACTGTTAAATCTTAAAAATCTAAGATAAAGATTGTCCGCATAAGTTGTTCACATGCTTTTTACCCTTATTGCTGCTTACGCTTAACTTCAGTTTAAGGAGATTTAAGGCATCTTCCCATGATTTTAAAGAGATAGAAAATTAATTAAATAGTAGAATCCGTATTTGCATGAATGGTGTTGTTAGCTTACTTATGAGTTTTTTTCTGTCCCAATTAAAACACTAGTAAACTTAAGAAAATAGTAAATAGATAAAAAATAGAATACCAAAAAAGCTTCTTAGCGTATTTGTTATCATTATCACTAAATAATCTTATAGTATAATACATAAACCCTACCCCTAAAGTTAATGCTATTGTCAAGTATATTTGGCCAGACATACCCAGTATATAAGGCAATAAGGTTGTAATCACCATCAAAATACTATATAAAAAGATTTGTTTTTTGGTGTATTGGTCTCCCTTTATCACTGGCATCATTGGCACACCACAATCGCGATAATCCTGAACTCTAAACAAAGCTAAAGCCCACGAATGAGGTGGAGTCCACATAAAAATTATCGCAAATAGAGTAAATGACTGCCAAGAAATCTCTCCGCTCACTGCTGCCCACCCGATCATTGGTGGTAATGCTCCTGCAGCACCACCAATAACTACATTTTGAACAGAAGAGCGCTTAAGCCATATTGTATAAATAAATACATAATATAAGATCGTTATACTAAGTAAAATTGCCGATATAATATTTACACATAAAGCCATCAAGATCACTGATAAAACACCAGTTACAATCCCAAATGACAATGCTTCATCAGGATTTATAGCTCCCGTTACAATTGGACGTTTTTGAGTACGCTTCATAATTGCGTCTATATCACGATCGTACCACATGTTAATTGCCGCAGCAGATCCAGCACCAATTGTTATGAATAAAATTGCAGATATTGCAATCAACGGATGGATATTTCCTGGGGCAAGTGATAATCCACAAAACGCTGTAAATACCACAAGAGACATAACTCTCGGCTTCATCAGTGCTATGTAATCCTTTATCGAAGGATCAAAAGAGTCAATATGTTTTCCAGCAAGAGCTTTACTCATTACTATTTTATAACTGGCTGCTTATAAAATGTGTGATACGCAGGGGGCGAACTAACTGTCCACTCTAAAGTATCCGCTCCTTCTCCCCATTGGTTATCAGGACATTTTTTACCAAATTTTAATGTATAAAACACAATAAACACAAAAAATAAAGCCGCACCCATAGAAATTAATGATCCAACAGTTGAAACATAATTCCATCCAGCAAAAGCATCAGGATAATCTGGTATCCTTCTTGGCATTCCAGCAAGACCTAAGAAATGTTGTGGGAAGAAAGTGAGATTTACACCAATAAATGTTACCCAAAAATGAACTTTACCCATCCATTCAGGATATTGTTTACCGGACATTTTACCAAACCAATAGTAAAAGCCTGCAAAGGCTGTAAACAGAGCCCCAAGTGACATTGTATAGTGAAAATGCGCAACGACATAATAAGTGTCATGTAGAACCCTGTCTAGGGCGGAGTTAGATAGAATAATTCCTGTAACACCACCAAATGTAAATAAAATAATAAAACCTATAGAGAATAGCATCGGCGTTTTAAAAGTAATTGATCCACCCCACATAGTTGCAATCCAACTAAAAATCTTAATGCCAGTTGGAACAGCTATGACCATTGTACCAGCAGTAAAATATAGCAGCGCATTATAAGATAGACCCACAGTAAACATATGATGAGCCCAAACAACAAAACCAATAAGGCCAATAATTGCCATAGCACAAACCATTCCAGTGTAGCCAAATATAGGCTTACGCGAGAATGTTGAAATAACCTGTGATACAATCCCGAAACCAGGCAAAATTATAATATACACCTCAGGATGACCAAAAAACCAAAAGAGATGCTGGAATAGTACAGGATCACCACCTCCTTCTGGAGTAAAGAAATGCGTACCAAAATTACGATCAGTCAACAACATAGTTATTGCACCAGCTAAGACTGGTAATGCAAGCACAAGTAAAAACGCTGTAATTAAGATTGACCAAACAAATAAAGGCATTTTGAATAACCCCATACCAGGAGCACGCATGTTAAAAACTGTAACTATGATATTTATTGATCCCAAAATCGACGACATACCTGCAAGATGTAAACTAAAGATCGCCATATCCACTGCAGCTCCTGGGTGACCGCTTAAGTTACTTAATGGAGGATAAATAGTCCACCCCGTCCCAGCACCACCATCAACTAAGCTAGATAAAAGCAAAAGACTAAAAGATGGAACTAACAACCAAAAACTAACATTATTCATTCTTGGAAAAGCCATATCTGGTGCACCAATTAGTAACGGTACAAACCAATTACCAAATCCACCAAAAAGTGCTGGCATAATCATAAAAAACACCATGATTAAAGCATGAGCAGTAATCAAAACATTATAAAATTGATTATCCCCACCCAAGAAATTTGACCCCGGATACGCAAGCTGCAAACGAAATAACACAGAAAATAACCCACCAACCAAACCAGCAATTATTGCAAAAATAATATACATAGTTCCAATATCTTTATGGTTAGTTGACATTAGCCATCTTCTCAAGCCACGAGGTGTATCATCATGTCCCTGATCAGTCATATTATATTTTTCCATTATTTAGTCCCATTGTGCGCTAATCTTATTTGACTATTGCTGGTGCTGGCGAATTTTACCTTTGCACTACTTATCCATGCTTCAAAATCTTCTTTGCTAACAACTTCAACTGCTATAGGCATAAAACCGTGCTTAACACCACACAACTCGGAGCACTGACCATAAAAAACACCTTTTTTCTCAACTTTAACCCATGTTTCGTTAATTTTCCCTGGCACTGCATCAATCTTGATACCAAATGCTGGAACAGAAAAACTATGCAAAACATCAGCCGCTGTAATTAAAAATTTTATAACCGCCCCTTGAGGTACCACAATCCTGTTATCAACTTCAAGAAGCCGTAATTGTCCCGGCTGCAAATCGGCTTCTTGAATCATGTAACTATCAAACCCAAAATTTCCATGATCCGGATAAGAATACGACCAATACCACTGAGAACCAACCACCTTGATTGTCATATCCGCAGGAGGCGCGTGTTCTACCATTTTCAACAATCTGAAAGAAGGTATAGCAATTACAATTAGAATTATTATCGGTACCACCGTCCAAATTACCTCAATAGCAATATTATGAGTGAACTTTGCTGGAATCGGATTGGACTTTGCATTGAATCTGAATATTACGTAACAGATTAGAAATACTACGAACAGAACGATCGCTGTAGATATTACAAGTAATAAATTATGAAAATCATGTAATTCTCGCATCAAAGGACTAGCTGCTTCTTGGAAGTTTAGTTGCCATGGTTGAGGCGCAGCATGTGCTATATTTCCAGCAGCAAGGATAAGCATTAATATGGTAAAAAATCTTTTCATAGTTAAATTATGTAAAAATAAAATAACAGTCAGCTTTATAAATAAGACAAACCTCTGGGTTATCATACCCCAACTTAGAAACAAACTAAAGAACTATATAGCAATGCAGCTTAATTTAGAGTGAATTCTGTATAATTAGCACAGCGCAAGAATTTGGCTAAAATGACTAGAGACTGATGAGAATTGATGAGCTCGGCTCAGTGCATCAAATTTATCTACTTAATATAGTTCAACCCTTCTTCAAGGCCTTTTATTGATATTGGCAAAGTAATCTGCTTACCTTCAAGATTCATAAATGCCACTGCATTCTCAGAATTCGAAAGTAATGCTTTTAGATCGGCATCAGAAAGAGGGACAACTGCTTGGCATCCACTTGCAATACATGTTGTATACTTACCAGGAGCAATCAGCTTTTTAGAGCTTATTATAGAAGTGCCAGCTTCAATTCTTATTCCAAGTGGCAAAGTCTGGATAAGCTTTAATTCTTTTTGAGGACCGAAGTAACCGATTTGAAATAACGCGACAGGCTGTGGCTTATCATCCTGAGTGACATTAATTTGTTGATTTAACAAACACATTTCTGGAGCATTTGTTTTCTCATCAGCTGGCGTACAAGAAACCATCCAATCATCAAATTTCTTACCATCTGTTCTAGCAGCCGATGCCAGATTTAGTTTTGAAAAAGTAAATATAGCAGTTACTATTAGCAAGCCTATTACTACGAATGCAATTTGTTTTGTATTTGTTTTCATGTTTACTTTCAAAATGTATAAATTAAATTTTTAACTATAATGGTGGGCGATGACAGATTCGAACTGCCGACCGTCTCGGTGTAAACGAGATGCTCTACCAGCTGAGCTAATCGCCCTTATACTTAACCCGCGTAATATGCACTAATTTTTTAAAAGAATCAAGTCTTTTGTCGTGAATATATTGATTGGGACAATTTTTCGTCTATCTTGTATTAAAAACCAATAAGAAGCAATAATTAATGAAAAAAGTTTTTAATATAATTGATGCAATAGTTGATCATAAAATATCCCTAAAAGAATTGTATTTTTCTCTAACCACATGGTTTGGGATGCTTGTATTATTTCTTGGTTTTACAACTAAATTTCACACTACTCTACTGCTTGCAAATTTAATAATAGCTCTTTACGTCTATCTAATAATAATACTCGTTACCAACCGTATTCTTCTTTCTGGTTTCTCAACGCTTCTATTGGCCGTTTTGTTTGATTATATAAAACTAATAAAATGGCAATTCTTGATGCAAGAACTATCTGCAGCAGACTTTTTCATGCTTAGGTTATTAATCAATCATGGCCTACTGAGACTTATTTATGAATATGCAACAAAAGAAATTTACTTAATATTTGTACTTTTATTGATTAATTTTATTTTGCTTTGGAATAAATTCGATACTTTTCTTGATAAACAGCGTCTTGGAAGCAAAAATTTCTATGCATTGAGACTGGTATCTTTTGGTGTAGCAATTTTGCTAAGTTCCAAGCTATTTGAAATAGCGTTCGATAAAAAATCATATTTTCATTTAGCAATTGAATCAATAAAAAACGAAGGCAAAGATTATCCTAGAAAAATATATGGCCCTTTCGCCGACATAGTATTTACCATTCAGGATATTTACATTGAACCTAACTCGGGCAAAATTGACGAAAGTCTAATACTAGACAAAATAGAAAAAGAAAAAAATACAATCATCACAAAACAAGACGAGATGCCTGATATAGTGGTCATTCTCAACGAGTCAGTATTTGATCCTAGCAAACTAGACTACGACTTTGCCGATACACTAAAATTTACTTTTTTTCAAAATGGGAAATACACAAAATATAGCGGAATATTGAATGTTAATACGTTTGGCGGTAGTTCGTGGATCAGTGAATATGAGATAAATACTGGCATACCGCATAAGTCATTTGCTGGACCTAGCTATATGCCATTTATTACTCTTGTTCCGCATACAAAAAATTCCATAATGTCTCACTTAAGGTCTTTAGGCTATAGAGTTGAAGTTTTATATCCAGTTGACAAAAATTTCTCCTTAGCACTAGATGCTTATACAAAGCTAGGATCTCATGAAATTACCGATATCTACGAATACGGTTTTGAGCCGGAAAGTTGGGGTCGTATACCGGACAAAATGATTGGAGATATGGTAGTCGATGCCCTTGATAGAAACCCAGAAAAACCCAAATATATTTTTGCAGCGACAATGCTTAATCATGGGCCACATTCAGACTTTTTCCTAGACAATATAGGTTGTAGCCGTTCGATGAACGATCAACTATGTTCAAAACTTAATGATTACATCGCAAGGCTGACAAAAACAAACGAAGACCAAATGGACCTAATTGAAAAATTAATGAAACGGAAAAAGAAAACTATAATTGTAAATTTTGGCGATCATTTACCATCTTTTGAAGGCTTCTCAACTCAGCTTAGATTTACCCGAGACATTAAGGATTATTTCAAAACTTTTTATAATGTGAATGCAAATTTTGATATCAATGATGATTCCAAATACCCAGCACTTGACATAACTTTTATTCCTGGCCTCCTTCTTGATCTGGCGAAGTTAAATAACAATCCTTTCTATAAGGCCAATTCATTGATGAGAAAAAATTGCAACGGTCAAATTACCCATTGCAAAAAAGATAATGATAAATTGCTTGAAAGTTATAAAAGCCTAATTGTTAAACAGCTTGGTTTTTAATTGTGAATTAAGATAAACAGGGTTCTATTAAGAAAATGAAAAGTCATCCTGAACTAGCTTTCTACGCCTTAGATCCAGGCTTTTTTTTATACTTAACTATATAATACTTGTCATTTGAAGCTAAAAGTATTCATCACAACATAAGTAAGCAGATATATAGCCCCACCACATAAAATTACAACTGGAGCAAACGGTAAATCAGCATAAAACGACAATAACACTCCAGAAAGATTCATTGCCCCAGCAAAAAAGATTGCTAACCAAACCATCATTATCGGTGTGTTAGAAGTAAGTCGTGCAATCATAGCTGGTATTAGTATCATACTAGTGACCAAAAGCGCCCCTACAATTTTTATGGTTGCAATTACTGCAAAGGATAAAATTGATAAAAAGAGAAACTCGAGAGTTTTTACACGAATCCCCCTCGAATGGGCTATGTCTCTACTGAGTATTGTCAAAATCAGCTGACGAAACGCTATTATCAAAAAGAGAGAAGTAACGCCTAGAATTATACATAGCCTAAACACATCTTCGCTAGTGGCAGTGATTATATCGCCAAAAAACATGCTATTGAAATTAAACCGACCAGGAAAAATACTAGCCAGTACCAATGCTAAGGAAATCATAACACTTGAGGTCATACCAATAGCAGCATTATTCCCTGATTTGGTTTTTACCTTAAAAACTAATAAAGCAAAAAGCAATGTATTAACAATACCAGCATATATAATTGGCAATCCAGCAATTATGCTTATAGCTAACGCTAGCATGCTTGCATGAGCAAGCCCCTCACCAAAATAAACATAACGCTTCCACAGGACAAAACAACCAAGCGGGGCAAAAATCAAACCGATTAAAATAGATACTAGTATTATGGTTGCCATATTTTTTAATACGAATTTAGGATAAGAATTTCGGCATTTTTAGTGTTTATGATCATGAGTATGAATATAAACTCCAATTTCAGATAGAGCATTTTTAAAATCACTATTACTGTCGATATCTGTTGGTTTACCGCTACAACAAACATGACCATTTAGACAAATAACCTGGTCTGAGTTCTTCATTACGGTGAACAAATCATGTGATATCATGAAAATTGTTATTCCAAATTTATTCTTTAACCATGCTAACGTTTTATAAAATTCTTGTTGACTTGCAACATCGAGATATTGAGTTGGTTCATCCAGAATTATCAAATCTGGTTTGCTCATGATTGTTCCAGCAAGAAGAACCTTCTGCAACTGCCCACCTGATATCTCAGAGATATCTTTATTTTTTATTTCTTCGAAATCTAAAAAATAAGATAACGCAAAGTCTTCTGACATTGTTCTATGCTGAGATAGGATTTCTAACAATCCTTTTACAGTTATTGGAATCGCAAAACTTAAATCTAAGCTTTGCGGCACATAACCAATACGCAAATCCTTTGCAATAATTAACTCGCCACTATCATAGGACTCAAGACCCAATATAATTTTGGCCAATGTAGTTTTACCAACTCCATTTTGACCAATTAAGGTAGTAATTTCGCCCTTGTTTAACTTAAAACTCACCCCCTCAACCACCTTGTGGTTACCGAATCTTTTTGATAAGGATTTGAATTCAATAAGTGGGATCATAAGACTTGAAAATTACCTGCTATCATGCTCTGTAAAGATAAGAGATGATAGCAGGTAATATAGAAATTGTATAGTTACTTCTGGCACCGAAGAATAACGTAATTGTCAGAAAACTTACTCCAAAACCCTCAAATAACTTGCTTTTGCTAGGCAATTACTAGGAGCCGCGGAGCGCAAGACCGCAACGTACTTTAGGTACGTGAGGATCAGAGCACCAAAGCAACAACGTAATTGTCAGAAAAAGCAAGTTATTGGATTATTTTCCAATGACCATCTGACTGGCGACAGGCCTTACCATAAGCTTTTTGTTTTTCACCACCAATTACAACTTCTTGCTGATACTCGCGGCAATACTGACCGCTTTCTCTGAATGTCTTTGTTGGGGTTATAGAACCATGATTACCACTGTCTGGGTTGTTCCACGCTACACTGCTGCCAGAAGGAGAGAACTCAAGCGCTTGATGCGAGCTTTTTTCTAGCATTAGTTTATCGTGCTCATCCATTGTTTTGCCAATTTGACCACCGATTAACGCTCCTGCAAGTGCTCCCACTCCAACTGCAACAAGCTTCCCTTCTCCTCCACCAAATTGAGATCCAAGCAAACCACCCGCGAGACCACCGATCAAAGTACCTCCTCCTTGCTTGTTCATTTGCCCATTACAAGCAACCATTGAAATTGAAACAAAAGTAATTAATAATAAGTTTGCTATTTTTTTCATAAAAATTCTTTCCCCGAAGTACAAAAAATTGACATTAATTTCCTAGATACTAGTATAATAAACGCTTAGCTAGTATATTGCAAATAAATTACGCTCATGTTACGACTTAAAGACGAAGACTTAATAAAATCTGCATCTTATGCATCTGTTACAGTTGCCTTTATAATCATGTCGATAAAAAGCTATGGCTGGCTCGCGACTGAGTCGCAGTCTATGCTTGCCTCCCTCATCGATTCATTATTAGATATTTCTTCTTCGTTTATTAATTTGATTGCTATCCGAATTGCTCTTGCTCCGCCTGATGATAATCACAGATTTGGTCACGGTAAATTCCAAGATCTAGCGATATTTTCACAGTCAATATTTTTTCTGGTATCCTGTTTATTTACTCTATTCTCTTCCAGCAAAGCTTTATACTTAAGAGATACTCCACAAAATGCTGCGTTTGGTGCAAACGCGATGTATTTATGTATTTTTCTAACATTTTTTTTAGTTCTTTATCAAAGCTTTGTTGTAAAAAAAACTGGTTCAAAGATCATTGCAGCTGATAAACTGCACTATTTCTCAGATTTTTTGACAAATATAGCTGTTGTTGTTTCGCTATACTTGAGTCGATCATTTTGGTATATTGATGCCCTGGTTGGAATAGGTATTTCGCTTTATATATTTTATGCATCCTGCCAACTGTTTAGAGATGCGATTCGTAACTTAGCCGATGAAGAGTTTGCAGACAATGATCGTGAAAAGATTTTACAAATTATTAATGCATTCTCACAAGCAAAAGGAGTTCATGAGCTAAAAACTCGATCTGCTGGCGACAAACCATTTATTCAGTTTCATTTAGAAATCGATGGAAACTTATCTTTACTTGAAGCTCATACCATTTCAGACAAAATAGCAGCTGAATTAATGAAACACTTTCCTAAAGCTGAGATTATAATTCACCAGGATCCTGTCTAATAATTTCTTATATAAAGCTCGGTTTCATGGCAAATTTCGATACTGATTTTAACAATTTTTATATGCACATGGCTCTAGGTGAAGCGCATCTCGCCTACTCAGAAGGAGAAGTGCCCGTTGGTTGTGTTATAGTGGATCACCTTACTAATACAGTGATTTCGAGCGCTCATAACATGTCACAACAGGGCAACAACCCAAACTTACATGCTGAAATGATTGCAATCGATATGGCTTGTAAAAAATTTAATAATAAAACTTTATTAAATTGTGATATATATATTACCCTAGAACCTTGCACGATGTGTGCATGTGCTATTTCCAATGCAAGAATAGCAAGAATGTACTATGCTGCATCTGATGAAAAACAGGGAGCTGTAGAAAATGGCGTGAGGTTTTATACGACAAGCTCTTGTTTTTATAGGCCAGAAATTTATTCCGGTATACAAAGACTTGAATCTGAAACAATTATTACAAGTTTTTTTAGCAAACTAAGAAAAAATAAGTTATAATGGGTGGGTTGAGTGGGTTGTTGTATTATCGCTAATAACATGAACTGTAATTAAGAAATATCTAGATAAGTCGAATTTTTGAAGAAATTTTTTTAAAAAAGAAGACCAGGGTATGTAGGACGTAGTTAACTATGTTGGAACTGCGAGGTGCTTTTGATAAAAAATAACACAAAAGACGCTTTCAGCTAACATTGAGTATTAATATAATTAAAATAGAAGCTTATAATAAATGTTTTATATACTAGGTATTGTGATTGTTTTTGGGTCGGTTGTGCTAGGTTACACAATGCACCATGGCGACCTTAGGGTTCTTTATCAACCAAATGAATTCGTTATCATTTTAGGAGCTGGTATTGGATCTGTAATAATAGGATTTCCTTTGTCTTCTTTAAAAAAGGCATTAGGTGGATTTAAACAAATTATGAAGGGTAAGCCTTATGTCAAAAAAGATTATATGGAGCTCCTCCTGTTTAGTTTTAATACTTTTAAACTTATGAAAATTAAAGGTATGCTCGAAATTGAATCTCATATTGAAAATATCACTGAAAGTGAACTGTTTAAGCTTGCCCCAGCTCTTAGAAAGGAGAAGTTTGTTCAAGATTTTGTCGCCGATAATTTGCGACTAATGACAATGGGAATGGATAATGCCCATCAATTCGAAGATGTAATGGATAAAGAAATTGACTTATATAAAAGTAGTTCAGCTTCAGCCGGTGATGTTTACGCCAACCTTGGAGATTCTCTACCAGCTCTTGGAATTGTTGCCGCAGTGTTGGGCGTGATTATTACTATGAGAAGTATTATGGAACCACCAGACGTGCTTGGCTCTCTTATTGGAGCAGCTCTGGTTGGTACATTCCTTGGTGTTCTTACAGCATACGGTTTGTTTGGGCCTATGGGACATTTCTTGCATAAATATGGTGATTATAAAGTAAAGTTTGTTGATTGTGCCAAGGCTGGTTTTATCGCTTACCTAAACGGAAATCCACCGATTATTGTCGTTGAATTCATGCGAAAAAATATACCAGAAGACTTGAGACCTTCTTTTGAAGAACTTGATACTTACATCAACGAAAATTCAATGAAAATAATGGGCTGATGATGGCTAAACAGCAGCAAATTATCATTAAGAAGATAAAGAAAGTACAAGGTGGAGGTCACCACGGCGGGGCTTGGAAAGTAGCTTATGCCGACTTTGTAACTGCCATGATGGCATTCTTCTTACTACTTTGGCTAATTTCTGTTTCTGATAAAGCTACACTTCAAGGAGTTGCTCAGTATTTTACACCTACCGAATCAATTAGTGATAAGGCTGGACTTGGATTTGATGGAGGTGCTGATGCCAACATTGAAAAAGGTGCTGGCGCGCCTAATGAAGCATCAAGCTCATTAATCTATGGTTCACCATCTAAAGGACATAGAGTCGACTCAGCACGCATGCCAAGCAATATGAGTGATATAGAGCGCGATCATTTTATCAGCATAATGAATAGTATTCAACAGAGCTCAGAGCTTAAGAGCTTTGCCGAT
Source organism: Rickettsiales bacterium (assembly GCA_031414475.1). Taxonomy (GTDB): domain Bacteria; phylum Pseudomonadota; class Alphaproteobacteria; order Rickettsiales; family Rickettsiaceae; genus Megaera_A. The sequence goes on along the minus strand of JANNVO010000154.1, from coordinate 1,598 downwards.
AATATACAAATAGACATCACAAACGAAGGTTTACGTATCCAAATTATGGACAGCGATAATAGACCAATGTTTAAGCCAAACACGGCCGAACTGCAACCATATATGGAGAAGATAGTAACTATTATCGCTAAGATGGTAAGCACGCAGCCTAATTATATTTCAATCAGCGGTCATACCGCATCTGTCAAGGCCGGTAGTGATACTGGCATAGATTTTTGGAATATTTCATCTAGTCGTGCAAACGAAGTTCGTAAGTTTATGACCCAAAAACTGATTGATAAAGGACAAGTAGTAAAAATCATAGGTTTGTCTGATAGAGAACCATTCGATCCTAAAGATCCATTTGGTATAAAGAATATAAGAGTAGGTATCACCCTGTTAAACGAAGCCTCGATTACAGCTTATCAAAGATCAGTGCCGACTAAGAGACCTTAATAGAGTTGTTCAGTCAAAAGTTATATTTTATTTATAAAATATAACTTTTGACTGGATTAATCTGTAAGAAATCAAGCTTCAGGGCGACCTTTGCTTGATTTTAAATTTATATATTTCGGTATCCGTTCACGCCCCTGGTCCAAATTTAGCAATTAGAAGATTTTTATGTCATTCCCGGAACCAGAGGCGTGAACGTATCCAATAGTACGTTCCAGTTATTTGATTTTGCTACTAAAATTTGAGTCTTGGCGATAAACTAGTTTTCTTTGATCTAGATGGTAGCTCTGAGTCGGTTAATAATATTTGTTCATACTTGCTCAAAGTCATAAATTGCCAGGGATTATTTTCTGTTTTTGTCTCATTACTTGATAGCTTAGATATCATACTTGCCGTTTCATGGTTGGTTGGTGGCATAAACTATTTTATGCGCACAATTAGATAAAATTACTTCTGCTTGCATTTCTCCACAACAATTTTTTAATTGCGATAAATTTTGTGCTATTAATGCTAATATTATGCGATAACCTCTAAAATAAGGCATTATCAAAAAAAATAGATCCATTTTTCCTAATGTAGGAAACTCATCCATAAGAAACAATACACCATTTGTCTCCTTGTCTAGATAATGCATAGGAGTGCTTAGAATAGCCGCAAAATGCTGATACATAATTGTTGCATCAATGGACGAAGCCTTTCAATGTCAGTATATTTTAGACCAATATAGAGAATTGACTTACGTTTTTTAAAGTCAGCAACATTAAAATCAGAGGCTGACATCGCGTTGTCTATAAGAGGATTAGCGTAGAACTCAAGATATGAGCTAAGTAGTGAAATTATTTTATTTTGTGTTTTATCACTTTTCTCAAGAAACGATAGTACAAATAACAAGCCTACTGGATGAGCTTTGCCACTCTATTCATACAAAAATTCAATGCATTCTTAGGTCTTGTGTAGGCATCGTTAAATAAATATAGATAAAGGATTCCATCACGTAGTGTTTCTGTTACCGATACTCTGAACCTTTAAACGGCTGCTGTTATTATTCTTTCCAGTATGGCTGTTGGTAAATCCTGAACTTAGTTGGGCTTCGCATGCCTGACCCAAGATCTTCAGACAACGGAAGGTGATACCGGGTCGAGCCCGGTATCACTGTTATTATTACC
>JANNVO010000153.1:0-5825 GCA_031414475.1 Rickettsiales bacterium | reverse complement strand
TTATTAACAGCGATTTGATTGAGCAAATAAATGAGTTCTTAAAACCAGAACATTTTTATGAAAAACTTCATCAAAAAATATACAACGCTATAGAAATACTAGTCGAGAAAGGCTTAAGCGCTACTCCTGTTACTATCAAATCTATGCTTGATAAAGACCCTTTATACCAAGAATTGAACGGTAATGAATATATAATTCGACTAACGACAATCGCCATGGTCGTAATTAATCCTTATGATTATGGTAAAATAATCTATGACTCAGCAATCAAAAGAAATTTGATTACTATTGGCGAAGAAATTGTCAATGATGCATATAATTCCACTCTAGAGCAAGAAGCTCCAGAACAGTTAGAAATTGCTGAAAGTAAGTTGTATCTTCTTGCAAGTGAAGGTATGAAAGAAAAAGGCTTCGTTGCAATGAGAGAATCTGTTGCCGAATCTCTCAGTAGCATAAACAGAGCTATGAAGAATACTGATCATATTACAGGCATATCGACAGGTTATCTTGACCTAGACAATAAGCTTTCTGGTTTTCAAAATTCTGATTTAATCATAGTTGCTGGCCGTCCATCGATGGGTAAAACTGCATTTGCTATTAATTTTGCTTTTAATGCTTGCAAAGCTCTGCAACGAAAAACCAAAGAAGGTGAAAAACCTCCCGCAGTAGGATTCTTTTCTTTAGAAATGTCATCAGAGCAGCTCGCAAGTCGTCTGCTTTCCATGATGGCTCGAGTCGATTCGACGAATCTACGTAATGGTAAGGTCAACGAGGAGCACTACAATGACCTACGCAAAGCGGCAGCAGAGCTATCAGAAATGCCGTTTTTTATAGACGACACACCTGCTCTATCTATTTCATCAGTTAGATCTAGAGCCAGAAAACTGAAGAGAAAACACAATTTAGGTATTATTTTTGTTGATTACTTACAATTACTCAGTGGTTCTAATAAAGCAGAGAACAGAGTTCTAGAAATTTCTCAGATCACTCAAGGCCTTAAAGCCATTGCTAAAGAATTAAATATTCCAGTTATTGCGCTATCTCAGCTCTCAAGGGCGGTAGAACAAAGAGAAGATAAAAGACCCCTGCTTTCTGACTTGCGTGAATCTGGTTCGATTGAACAAGACGCTGATCTAGTGATGTTCTTATATAGAGAAGAGTATTACTTACGCCGGAAAGAACCAGCTCCTGCTGATCCTAAATATTCCGAATGGCAGGCAGCGCTTGATAAAGCGCATAATATAGCAGAAATATTGATTGCCAAACACAGAAATGGTTCGGTTGGCAATGTGCAACTATATTATGTTGATAAATTTTCTAGTGTTGGTAATCTAGATAGATCGCATAAACAAAATTAAAAGGCTTATTAGTATTATGACTGTACCAATAATTTTCGGTATTAGCGGCACAAAGCTTTTACAAGAAGAAATAGATTTATTTAGTGCGCATAAAGCTGCTGGGTTTATTCTGTTTTCTCGTAATGTTGAATCCAAGAAGCAAATACTTGAACTAACTACTGCTCTAAAAGGATTGTACCCCGAGAGAAAAATACCTATATTTGTGGATCAAGAAGGCGGTAGAGTAGCAAGAATTAAACCTCCAATTGCAGCAAGGCTTTATCCTTCAGCTGAGCATTTTTCTAATATTTATAATGAAGATAGATTAGGGGCAAAACTCGAGTTGAAGACTAACTACATTCAACTCATGTCTGAACTGAAGGAGTTGGGTATAGACTCCCCTTGCGCTCCGGTTTGTGATTTATCTTTAAAAGGAGCAAGTGATGTTATAGGAGACAGAAGTTTTGGAAATAACCCAGAAAAGGTAATTGATTTATGTAAGTCGGTTATAGCTGGCATACATCATTGCGGTGGCTTGCCATTTATCAAGCATATTCCTGGGCACGGACGTGCTTTCGTTGATAGTCATTTTGATTTGCCAATAGTAAGTACGCCACTTGAAGAGCTAGAAGCGACTGATTTTAAAGTTTTTAAAGAATTGGCATTGGAAAAAGCATGGGCAATGACCGCCCATATCGTATATACTTCAATCGACTCAAGCCTGCCTGCTACAATATCGAAAAAGGTTATAGATTATATTAGAAACAATATAGGTTTTAAAGGTAAATTAGTCTCGGATGATTTATGTATGTACGCCTTACATGGCGAGGTAGGAAAAAAACGCTCTACGCTTAAGAAAGTAATAAATCTTGCCGAAAAAGATTTAGAATGGAGAGAAGATTATTCTCAATCTTTAAAGGAGTTATTCGACATAAACACTTATCAAATCACTAATTTGGCCATAGTCGAGCTGTGTAAAAAGAAATTAGCCCAGTCTAAGACTGAATTTCTTGCAAGCCTTACCGAAGTAACTAGAATGAGCCTTGATGCCGGATGTGATTTAGCGCTTCATTGCAGTGGAGATATAGACGAAATGAGTGCTATCTGTAATATTTTAACACAAAAATGAGGAAATAAAATGACATATTGCGACTATTCTAACCAAGAAAAATACCCTTTTGAATTACCAGAATTGCCATACGAAAAGGATGCCTTCTCCCCTAATTTTTCTTCGGAAACATTTGATTACCATCATGGCAAACACCATAATGCTTATGTGACTAATTTGAATAACCTGCTTAAAGATAACAAGGAATTTACAGAAATAGATCTTGAAGAAATTATTGCAAAATCTTGTAATTCCAATGCGGCAATTTTTAATAATGCAGCTCAAATCTGGAATCATACTTTTTTCTGGCACTCAATTAAACCAAATGGTGGAGGAAAACCTCATGGGAATATAGCTGGACTTATTAACACCAGCTTTGGTTCATATGACAACTTCGTTACTGAGTTCAAACAGGCTGCGGTGTCTCAGTTTGGTAGTGGATGGGCGTGGTTAGTACACAATCCAAAAGATAAGAAGCTTCAAATCATTAAAACAGCAAATGCAGAAACTCCATTAACGCAAGGATTAAATCCTTTGATCGCTTGCGATGTGTGGGAGCATGCTTACTACATTGACTACAGAAATAAACGCCCTGATTATGTGTCTATTTTTATTGAAAAAATGATAAATTGGGACTTTGCTGAAATGCACTTGAACCGAGTAAGACAGTAACATAAAGTCATCATGAGAACTTAATTGGCTTCGCATGCCTTCGGTTCTGGATCTCTAAAACTAGTCATCCTGAACTTGATTCAGGATCTCATGAGACAGAGGAAGATGCCGGATCAAGCCCGGCATGACGGTGTATGAGCGTTGCAACCTGTCTCCTTTTAGTCATCCTGAACTTGATTCAGGATCTTATGAGACAGAAGAAGATGCCGGATCAGGCCCGGCATGACTATTTTTGTATACCACCAGGTTAAGTTCAGGATACATTTAGTCCGGTAAAGACGATTAAAATTATAAAAATTATTGAGATTACATAAATGGAAAATTACTCAATCCTATTTCGGCAATTACATGAATTTCTGCCTCAATTCATCTCGGGGCTTATTGCTATTGTTCCGTTTTTTATACTTTGGCTAATTACAAAACCGATATTTAATAAAATTATCGCTAGATCAAAAGTATCCTCCAAGAATTCAGCTCTAGTTTATTTAGGTAAGTCTGTAAGTATAGCCATTTGGATTACTGCCCTACTCACCGTTCTTGGCACTTGGGGTGTCGATATCAGCGCTTTAGTTGCAGGCCTTGGTTTAACAGGTTTCGCTATTGGTTATGCTTTGAAGGATGTATTAGTAAATAGTATAGCTGGAATAATGATAATATTTTATAAAACTGTTGAAATTAATTCGCGCGTCTCTTTGCTCGATGTTGAAGGAATAGTTGTGGATATAGACCTTAGGTACACCACTATTGCAGATGATAAATCAAAACATCTAATTCCAAACTCGCGACTATTGTCAGAAAAAATTACAATATTTAATGAGTAGTTATAGTAACTTAGCCTAAAATTAGGACAGTTGATTTTTAGAGCGCGGCTTGCGCAGCGTAGGTTGCTGCGTGACACAGCCGAAACTCGCTAAATGGGTACTGTTGCAAATAGAGGCGTTGGTATATAATCGAATTTTTTATACATTACCCCTTAACTTGACTGGCCGTTATTGCCAATAGAAATTAAATTACATAAGAAACCAATGGCGATAATAGAAGAAGGCTCATGCCTTATCGAATTTATAAATAACCAAGGGCTTGGTTCCGGTAAAAGTCCTCTTGGATTAGTAGAAGTACCATATGCTCTTCCGAGTGAAATTATCACTTTCCAGAGACACGAATATCGCAGGCAGTCTAATTGTTTGCTTAAAAGCATTGAAAAACCATCGAGTCATAGAATCACGCCAGAATGTAAATATTTTGGGCGATGTGGTGGTTGCATGCTCCAGCATATGGATCAGAAAACTTATGATAATTTCAAGCTTAGTCTTGTAAAACATGCTTTGCCGCCTGAGACTACAATCAATCCTATAATTACTATTCCTAAAGGAAACCGCCGCCGTATCAATCTACAGGCTCTTAAAAAAGATGATCGCCTCTTCCTTGGATTTCATCGTTTTCATTCGCATCAGATCATTGATATCGATAGCTGCCCAGCCATGATGAGCCCGTTGTCTGCTATACTTATACCACTCAAAGAAGCTCTTATGGGTATTTTAGAACATAGACAAAAAGCTGAAATCTTTCTAATGCATGCAAGTAATGGTATCGATATGCTCCTTGAGCTGCATGATCTTATTGACATTACACCAGAGCAGGATCGAGAGTTGATGGATTTTGCGAAAAAAACTGGAATCATTAGACTACAATTCCGTTCATCTAAAAAACCTCGGGTCTTATTTGAGAGTGAAAAACCATATATTTTATTAGGGGATAAAAAAGTTGCTACTGATGCTAGATGCTTCATGCAAGCAAGCTTCTCGTCAGATCAAATATTAGCAGATTTAGTGGAACAGTATTTACCCCAAGAAAAAGGAGCTCTAGTTGACCTATTCTGCGGCCGCGGAACCTTTGCCATACCACTTAGTAAACGTTTTAGTGTGGATGGTTTTGAATCTGACGCAACTTCACTTGAGGCTCTTGGAGAAGCGGCAGAAGGAGCGATAGTGCTACATAAACGCGATCTATTTACTACTCCTTTAAGTGAGGATGAGCTACGACCATATCGTTTTGCCGTTATCAACCCACCAAGAGCAGGTGCTTTAGAGCAGATCAAGGAATTGGCTCGTAGTAAGTGTGAGAGAGTGGTCTATATTTCGTGTAATCCAGAGAGCTTTGCTCGTGATGCAGGTATTTTAGAGAATGGAGGGTATAAGCTGCTTGAGGTTACGCCAGTAGATCAGTTTTACTGGAGCTCGCATCTTGAGGTTGTCGGAGTTTTTGTTTCTACTGCGTCTAGTTCTACTGCTTTTACTACAACCTGAATTTGACGTAAGAAACGATGCTGCAAGTTAAAGTCATCTCGGACTTGATCCGGGATCTACTTCCGTTGCATGAGATACCGGGTCAAGCCCGGTATGACTAAATTGTGTTGCACCTCGTAATGGTTGTCTTAGTGGTCGACTAAAAACACGGTCATCCCGGACTTGATCCGGGATCTTCTTTCTTTGCTAATTAAAAAACCGGGTTGAAAGCTTTAGTTAAGCTTATCAAACCCGGCAAAATAACTTTCTTTTACTAACCTCTATCTACCAAGTTCAGACAGAACGTTCTTAAAATTCTCATTATCAATAGCAGCAACCCTTGCATTTGCACGAATTGAATTGCTTAGTTCCTGAACTTTTAGTAATTCCTCTGTTGTATCAACGTTTGATGCTTCAAGCACT
>JANNVO010000152.1:0-36233 GCA_031414475.1 Rickettsiales bacterium | reverse complement strand
TGGATATTGCTGAAGTAACAGAGTTTCTAAAAAATAAGTGTCAAGGTTACCAACCAGAAAAGATAAAAAATTTACTTGCTACGTATGATAGGGCTGAAAGGACAATGGGAGTCTATACTGATATATTAGTGTCTAATACTCGTTATGAAGAAGGTGATTTAGTAATGGATGTAGCCAAAAGATATCATGATATCGAGCTTCATAATGTCAAGGGATTCAAAGCAAAATTAGCCGACATAATTACCCCATATTCCCACGCTGCAATCGGTACGCAAATTTCAACAGAAGACCAAAGAAAAATCAGTGGTATTTCAGAAGTCTGGAGGGAATACAGATATGATCAAATTTCTGGAAACAATGCTTTAGTTTCAAAGTCATTTAGAATTTATCCAGATAAATTAATAAAAAACGATAAAGTTAGAAGTGAAATATGCAAGGCCCTTGGCATCAAAGAGAGTGAATTAAGAGACAAAATGCAGGATTTGTATAAAGATATTTCAAAACAATTGAATGATCCAAATAGCTTTGAAGGTGCTAACATAATAAATGATAAAAGAAGACGAGAGAAGGCTGGTAAAGCCGATTTTATTCTACATGGTCACGAGGGTAAGGAAGATATAAAAAAATGGGCTCAAGGGATTTTACAAGATAAACAAAACTTAGGGCAAAATATCAAAGGCCGAGATGGAAACGATGCTATTATCTGTTCTGAATTTGCTGCTAAAATGACAGTACTTGGATTGGTGGAACTTGAAAAAAATTTAATAGATAAAATTAAAGAGAAGAATCCAAAATTTGAGGTACCAAAAAAAGGTTTGATTAGAATGCCTTTTGATAAGCATGAGGATTTGAGTAAGGTGCATCCAGCCCGTCTGGTAAGAGAGCTTAGGAAATCACACGCAATTGAAAAGGTAAAGCAGGCTAAAGTGGTAAAAAATACAGTAATATTTAGATAAATGTCCCTTTGCGAGAAGGTTACCTACTTTCTCACAAGCGGTGTTTTGACTTATATCAATATAGTTAAGCTGTTAAAGGTGAAGTTCGTATTATTACTGATATATGGGCCTAATAAAAAAATAGTCACGATTTCTAGAAAATTTTAATCGATATTTTTATTTATAACACAGTTTTTATAGTATCTAACTTGTAACAACAGATTGTATAATTAAGCCTTTTTACTACTTGAAGTCTTTCTTAGGTTAGAGGTTGCTGGCATAATGAATTCTTGTAGCTTATATCTTTAGATATACAGCAAAGCCGCCATTTGATAATAGGAAGGTGTACTCGTGTCAGAAGATAAATCCCATGATAGTCAATTATATAATAATTCGTCTGAGGATTTTATTCCAATTGCTTGTCATTTTAATGAAAATACGCTGATTACAAAAAATGGTGAGTTGCTTCAAACCATTCAAATTAATGGAGTTAATTCGGAAAAAATAAGTAATAACTTATTTAATCTTAGAGCCATGGTACGAAAATCTATAAGTGGATCGATTGATAGTGGAAAATATGCTTTTTGGATTCACACAATTAGAAGAAAAGCAGATCTTGATGATACTGCAGATTATTATGGTTTTTTATCTGCTAATATCCATGATATTTGGCGGCGTAAAAACTACTGGCATGATAAATTTGTAAATAGGCTGTATATCACAGTAGTTCATGACTCCCCTGAATTAAAGCTGAAGAATTTTAATTCATTAGTAAATTCCCTTTCATCGAAAATAATTAGCAATTTTGAAGAAAAGTTTTTTGAAAAAGCGGCCCAAGATTTGGCCAAAAATGTAGATAGCTTGCTACAGGGATTGAGTGAGTATGGCGCGCAGAGGCTGGGTATTAGAATCGAAGGAGAAGAATGCTATTCGGATATGATGTTTTTATACAGACGGATAATGCAGTTAAATGAAAATGATTGTTTAATACCAATATCAGATATTTCCCAAGCTCTGGCATCTCATCAATATGCTGTTGGTAGTGATAAGATTGAAGTAATAGGTGATGATGGAAAGAAATTTGCTGCGTTGATGTCAATAAAAGAATATCAAGAAGTTTCATCTGAAGCGTTAGACAAGTTTTTACAAATTCCTGTGGAAATGATTGCAACAGAAGTATTTTATTTCGTAGATAAAAAAGAGGTAATGCCCGTTTATGAAAATCAAAATTACATTCTAGGAGTAAGTAAAGATAGCGAACTTCGAAAACTTAAAGGTTTGGATAAAATTTTTGATGATCAAAGTGTTGCCGATAGGTTTTGTCATCAACAAATTTCATTTATGGTGATCGGAGAAGACTTAAAAATGCTTGATAAACAAGTTAATCAGGCGTCAGAAGCGTTAGCAAAAATTGGGATTGTGCATGTACGGGAAGATGTTAACTTAGAGAAGACATTCTGGGCGCAGCTTCCTGCAAATTTTGCATTTCTTGCAAGAATGAAGCCCACCGTTGTTGACAATACAGCAGCTCTGGCATCTTTGCATAATTTTCCAACTGGCAATCAATTTAGCCCTTGGGGGCGAGCGGTCACTATCCTTAGAACAGAACGTGGTACTCCATATTTCATGAATTTTCATGATAAAGATGAAAATACAACAACATGTATTTTTGGGGATAAAAAATCTGGAAGAACTACTTTGCTAAATTTCTTGCTATCTGAGGCAGATAAGTACATGCCTACGACACTGTATATTACAGATGATATGGATTCTGGTTTATATGTGAAAGCAAGAGGAGGACAGTGGTTTCAGAGGGATAAAAATATTATTAATCCACTGCTTTGTATTGATACGCCAGGGAATAGACAATATTTGCTAGAATTTTTTAAGATAATTGCCAAGCATTATTTTGATCCATTAGAAGAAGTTGAACTTGCTTCTCTAAAATTACTGTGTGACATGGTGTTTCAGACTCCTATGGAGCAGCGAACACTATCTACAATTATATCTACAATTAAAGATCAAGAATCTCTTATCAATAGGCTAAGTGGTTATCTTGAAGGTGGTTTATATTATGAAGTTTTTGAAAGAAAGGAGCCGTTGCTATTCCCGCAAGGACAAATAACAGCCCTTAATTTACAAAATTTTGATGATGCTGAATATACTAAAAATCATTTTCCAAAGGAAAAGAAGCTAATAGAGCAATTTGAATACGACTTAAATTCTAGGAGAGCGGTCAAAGCTGGCATAGTTTTAGCAGCTCAAAATATGATGCAGAATGTTGATCCTGGACCAAAAATATTGGGTGTAGATAACTTTGCTGAATTAGTAAATCTCAAATATTATCAACACTTGCTAACATACATGACTGAGGAAATGTCTGCAATTAATGGTGTATCAGTATTTACAATAAATACTCATGCACTTGTTTTACTTGAAGAGGAAAAAATATCTCAGGATTGGATTAGAAATGTTGCTACAAGCTTCATTCTTCCTTCTGAGGTTTCTGTAACTGGTCTTGACAAAATATTTGGTCTTGAACCTATAGAATTGAGAAAATTATCAAATATGACAGTTTCTTCTCGTATGTTTTTAATAAGGCAAGATAAAAAAACTATTGCCTCTGAATTAAGTATTGGTGGTTTGCCAGCTCTTATGAGAATTTTATGTTCGGGGGATAGAGAGATAGAGATTTATAAAGAAGTGGTAAAAGAATTTGGTGATAAAAAGCCTGAAGATTGGGTTGAAGCTCTATATGCAGAGCTAGAAAATATAATGTAATACACAAGATCACACAATTAATTGATCTGATCAAATTTAGCAGGATTCAGTTGTACTCACCTATAAAAAGGCTTGTGCAACTTCACCCTAAAATTTAATCATCTAAAATAATTATGTGATCTTGTATGATACAAAAGTCTGGGCAATTAAATTCGTATTAAGAAGGCCATGAGGTGATAATTTAGTGATAAAAAGAATAGCGTTATTTTTACTGTTTTTTTGCTATTGTCCGGTCGTTTTGGCAGGCTTTTGGGATGCAGTAGGTGCGTGTTTTACCGATCCGTGTAATTGTGGTATTAGTGAGAAGACCCTGTGGGAAGATTGGGATGGTCAAAGATTGAATAAAGGTAACAAAAACAGTGTTTGTCCTCCTTGGAATAAGGATGGAGGAAGAGGAGATGACAATAATCCTAGCTGTCTTAAAAAAGATCCATTTCCAGATGCTTGGATTGGATATTATGAAAATCTATGCGGTGAAGAAACTCCAGATAGCACGTATTTCGAACCTAAAATAAGGGTTAGAGGGCAGCAATGTAACTTTGTTGCATGTTGGACAAGTAGTGATACGTTAAATTGGGATGGTCAGTGTGTTACTCTTGTAGGAGGTTACGTTTTTCCTTTGCATCGTATGTGTGCCAGAGTTGCTATGCCTGCTGATCTAGACCGAGGATTTGCTCAAGATCCAGGGTATACTTATGGTAAACATTTGAACTTTGAAGGAGCAACAAAGGATGACGATCCAATAGTTACTGTTGATGGAGAAACTATAATCCTTGAGTCGCCAAAGCTATGTTTATACAAAGATCCTGCCTTTCTTAGTTTTGAAGATGGATTTGATGTTATGGATCTTGATCCTCATAAGCAGTCATATCATAAAACAGCTGAAGTTCATCCTGTTGTTAGGGTTATTATCTTTTTTGTTGATAATATCTCTACGTTTGCCCAATCGCCATTTACTTTGCTTTCTTCATTGTTTGGTTTGATGGATAACGGAGAGGAAGGGGAAACAACCTTTGGTTCTGTAATGAGTGATATATTTTCTTTTTTAGGAAAAATTATTGAATGGGTAGGAGAGCTAATTATTGATTTTCTGAAAGCAATTGGCCAAATAAACAGAGCAGTGGATGATAGGGTTTATGGATGCGTGAATTTACCAATGGGGCCATTTCCACCGCCATATTGTGAATCAGTTGCTCCGTTTTTTCAAGTGGCGAACACTCAGTATATTTGTCATATAGGTGAAGATGGCTTACCTATTGAGTCTACAGGGGATAGAGAGTGTGTTGTTTCTAGTTTAAGAAATAACTATGTTAACAATAGTATAAGGGTTGGCTACGATAATTTTGTGCCACTTTGTGCAGATGGAGAAGATTCGTTGAAAACGGATAAATGCGTTACGATTGAAAATTTAGGTGCATTTTCTTCAGCTTCAGGTTTGCATGCTTCCACTGCACGTAGAGATATAATCAAACCATGTTCTACGGCGGCTAGTGGAGCACCTTGTGTACAAAGTATGAGACAACATAGTTGTAGTGTTAGCAGTGATGGTTGCCAGGATGGTTTTAGAGTGGTATATGCTACAACAGTTGGCGGCGTTGTATCAGCCAAATCTTATTTTAGAGATGATATTGATGACTGCCCAAGTTCAACGACTGCAACTTGTCAGAAAGTATGGGGTATAAACACTGGTGAATTTGTGGATAAAAAGGTCACATTTAATCCAATTCAAACAAGTTATAGCACTGCTCCGTTAATTACAAATTTTACGTTGGTAGATAAATCTGCTAGGGAGGCTTATTTTACAGCTTCGATGGTAAGAATTTCCGGTTTTAATTCGCAGTATGGCTTTAGCCAAGAACCGAATCAATTTTGTGTATTTGAAGGAGACAATGTTGTAGGTTGCCAAGATAGAGCGCCAGCACCTAAACCTTCAATTTATGAATGTGGAAGCGGTATAGTGCCAGGTATTACTTGCACCTCAACTTATTTTGCTCCAAAATTCATTGTTTCGTATAACTCAACTTATAGAAATAGTGAAGATCCTTTGGATACTAGTAATGATTCAACTTCAGCTCTGATCGAGCCATTATCTGTGTATAACGATTCTGGTGCGATTAGTACCGTGGTGAATTTAGCTGGAGATGAATTTGAATCTTTTGTAACAGATGATACGTTTAAGGTAAAACCGTTCTCTGGTGCAAATTCACCAAATCCTTCTAGTTTATTTGGGGTTTACCAAAATGATATACTGCCTGTAGTAGGTACTACTATTAATCAAGATGCGGTATATATAAGTGGTCTTGAGTATATTAATGGTAAATATCATTTAGGAGGTAAGCATGCTTGTTTGTCAAGTCCGCAGGCATCAAAGTGTCCTGATAATCCAAAGTTATGTGTACTAGCAAAGTTATTAAATAAAGATACGGTGAGATGCAGCGTGTTTGCTAGTAAGGCTGCAACTCAAGGAGGGTTAAGTTTATGCAGCTCTATTCAGACGACAACATGCCCGTCAATAGATTCGATACCAAGGATAGGAGGAGGAACAGTTACGATAAGAAAATGTACTGATAATCAAAAATGTTATGACGGTACAGTTGAACTCTGTAAGCTTAGTAACACCCTTTCTGATAGAGTGAATCCTGTTCCTGGTCTAGGACTAGAGTTATCTGATAGTCAGTATTATGATACATCTGCTTCTTCTGGCTATGCTGGAAGCCCAGGTGGATTTGCCGTGAATTATGATGCTGATCTCTATGGGCTCCGAGATAAGACTGCTGTCGAGATGGGTCTTTGTACTGATATTCCCCAGGGAACATGTTCTGAGCAAACAGATTATTCTGAAGATAATGGTTATGCCTACTGGCCATCAGTGAATTCAGGTTTAACTTCAAACGGAACATGCAGAACTGGTTGGTCTCCTGTTAGTCCGCTAGTTAGAAAATGTATACCATTTTCAGCTTCTAAGACCTTTGGTCTTGAGCCGCTTTATAAAATTGTAAGGAATATATTTGGTACTCCAAGTAATCAATATGGCAACATAAAATGTAAAGAGGATTAAAACACTATAGTCATTTATGTTGAGTAGCACTATTTTATCTGTCATTTCCGCGCAGGCGGAAATCCAGAAAAGCTAGCCTTTAAGCTGGATTCTTGCCTTCGTAGGAATGACAATTACTCTATAATAAATATACGCTAACTCAACATAAATGACTATAAAGCTAGAAATCCAAGTTTGAATAATCTTTTGGTGGATTAAAACCTGGAACTCTGTCTTGGAGAATAGGTTGAAAAGAAGGTCTAGATTTAATAACAGCATACCATTGTTTTATTAGTGTCCAGCTGTCCCAATTAATTTCTCCAAAATAATCTACGACAGATATATGAGCTGCAGCTGCAATATCAGCGCAAGTTATTTTTTCTGAAATAATGTAAGAATTATTTTCTAGAGCTTGATTTAAAAATCTAAAATGCTGAGTTAAATTTGCTTTAGCTGCTCTTATGAAGGCAGTTCTAGGCTCACCAGTACGCATCAGCAAGCGAATCATTTTTTCATCCAATAGAATCTTGCTTACTTCTCGATAAAACTTATCATTAAACCAGCTAATATATTTTCGGACTTCTGCACGCTTGGTTGGTGATGATGGCATAAAATAGAAATTTTCATATGTTTCATGCATATACTCAATGATAGGGTAATTTCCAATTAGAGTGCATTCATTTGAGTCAATGGCAAGGACGGGGGTGGTGCTCGAAGGGTTGATCAGCAAGAATTCACGGCGACTCTGCCAATAATCTTCTCTGATAAGATTAAACTCAACATTAAATTCTTTCAGGAGAATACGAATTTGCCTAGATAGTGGGCATAGCTGATGATGATAAAGAGTTTGCATTTTTGTAATTATGGTCGTTTATAGTCGTTCAAATTGAGTTAGCATATTTAATATTACTATAGTCAAAACAGCTGAACTTTTACAATGGCGAGCAACCTACCTTCAGAGCGTGCTCAGAAGAAAAGTCATCTCGGGCTTGACCAGGGATCTCAGCAGACACTGGATCCTAAAAATTAAGTTTAGGATGACCAATCTACTCCTTACGCTTCCCTAACCATGACGAGTTTTGTACCATAGTTTAACTGTTTTTACTATAACTCATACCCAAAACTGCTTGGTATTTGGAGTATTCACAAATAATATTAAAGACAAAAAACCTTTTTACAAATATATGACAACTCAATTTGAACGACTATAAAATAAAAAAAGAGATGGTCTATAAGCCGGATTCTGTATAGCCTAAGCTATTGCAGTTATTTATCTAGGATAAGTGTTACCACTTATCTCAAGCGACCTACCCGCATGATATCTAGCTATAGACAGGCCAGGAACAAAGTTCAATCATGCCTATTTGGTCTTGCTCCCGACGGGGTTTACATTCGCGTTCCCTGTTACCAAGGATACCGGTGCGCTCTTACCGCACCATTTCACCCTTACCTGACCAAGATCTGAAATCAAACATACAATCATAATTTGCCTTAGATCTGCCTCCTTTTCTATATAAATACAGTTTTTGGAAGCCTACCGTTCAAATACTATTTGCACATTTCAATTTTTACCTATCAATAGGTAAGCACTAATGTGCCGAGATTTTGGTTAATATCAAGTGCCAAATACTTTCGCTTTGGTTTGATATTAAAGGCGGTATAATTTCTGTTGCACTTTCCCTAGGAATGACCTTTCGTTCATTCCCGCTGGGTGTTACCCAGCGTCGTGTCTATATGGAGTCCGGACTTTCCTCATGCTTGCTATTACAACAAGCATACAACTGCACGACCACCTCTGCGGGTATTTTATTAACTTTGCACGGCTATGTCAATGGAAGTATTGACATAAATTTATAGCGTCATAGAAGATTTGAATCTTATCTCGCATGTAATAAAACCTCAAAAAACTTAGTTTTATTACAAAATGAGCAAGAACTACCTATTATTAATAAATAGGTAACTAATGGTATATTAAAATATAACTGAATATTAAGTAGGTGCCTGATATGAAGCTTTCTGAATACCAAAACCAAATTTACAAAAATAATAAGAATATCCTTGAGTTGTATGAAAAGAATTTAGTACTCAAAAAAGAAGCTGCCAAAAGCTTAAAGAATAAGGATGAAGTTACCGCTAAAAAGTTAGGAGCTGAAGTTCAGCAAAACTCTTTAAAAGCTGCTGGTATCGAGAGTAGTAATATTAATTTAGCTAGTGCACTGGAACAAAGAAGATCTATTCTAGATAAAAAGATTAATGACATAATACAGAAGCCAGTAACTAAGCTTGGTCAGAAAGAATTGTCTGATGCGCGTGAAGAAATAGAGGCGCACAGTAAATTGGCCGCTCAGCACAAGAGAGAACTGCAAAAAGAAGCGCAAGCAAAAAAACAAAAACAAGAAGAAATTTACAAAGAGGAGAAAACCAAGTTATATAAGAGTGCAAGCAATTTTATTGGAGACCCGGTTAGTCTTAATAAGATTCTTGTTCCCCTCGCTCAAAAAAAAGGGACAAAGGAATCGGTTGGCCTTGGAGATATGGCAAGTTCTGGATTGTCGGCCCTTGGTTTTGCATTTAAAAATATTGGATCAGTTATTGATGTTGCCGGCTCAGCTTCTTTTTACAAGGAAGAGGCTGCTAAAATTCCAATGGGCAAAGGCGTGAAAGAAGAAGCTTCTTTTTTTCTTAAACTTTTAGATGACCCAGATTCTGTAGAGTTTTTAAAAGCAAATAATACCAAATTAGGTAATCTTGTAGAAACTATAGCTCCAACTCTTATTTCGATTGGTATTAGAGAGCTATCAAAACTTCCTGAGCTCCAAGAGAGGTTGGTAGTTCATGAAAAGCAGCATGGTTTATTAACAGGCTTAGAAGATAAATTAAAAAAATTACAAACTAAGCTTGCTCCAAATGAAATAGATAATCAGCAAATTGCCGAGATTACAGAGCAGATTGGTAACAGAAAATTGCTTGAACAAAGGATTGGCATCGCAAAAACAGTGGAAGCGTTGGAAAAAGCTGGAATAACTGCGGAATACATCCAAAAAAAGTTATTACCAATAGCGCTTAACCCACTTAAAGAAATATTGAAGAACCCGAAGGATGTAATAGAAGTAGTCAATGCAGGTCTTGATATTTTTTTAGAGAAGGACCCTAAAAAAACTCAAGAATCATTACAGTTTATTGCAAGTAAAATCGATTTTGGTGCGCTCATCGGTAGTAGTGGTTTACAAGATTTTCTAGTTACGGAGAGTACTAATCTCGCTAAAATAGCAACCATTGTGATGGCTACTAATGAGAATGTTAAAACTCAAGTGGATAAATTGGGCATTACTCCCGAAATAGTTCAGCAAGTGATACCAGCAGTAACTCAGATCGCTTCAGTGGCGTTGGCAGACACCAACAAATTAACAGAAGTGTATAAAGAGATAGTCATCTCTAATACTAAAATTTCAGACATCACACGCCAGGAAAAAGCGCAAAAGGAGATTGATCGTTCAGAATTAACTGAAGAACAAATTAAGGAGCTTGACGCACGAAATGAAGTTCTTAAAAAACAAAAGAATGAAGTTTTATCAGAGATGGTTGGTTCGGCTAGTAAAGTAGTTTTACAAGATAATTTCCTCGATAGTGTACGCAGTAATGTCTCTGGTTTGCTAGATAAAAACCAAGTGGCAATTACTAAGATGGTTACGCATAATCTTGGGCAACTAGGCGAAGAGAGTTTGCCTAGGCAGATACTCACTGGTGTTAGCCCGGAATTTGCTAAAAATACGACAGCAGTAGTAACTGGTCTAGTTAGTACGGTACTAAAAGAAACCTCAAATGAGCAAATTCAGAGCTTAGTTGCCAGTGGTCAAAGCCTTCTTACCGCGTCAAAGGAAGAAAGGGCGAAAGTAGTACAAGACCTTGCTGGTCAGGGAATGACGATTTTAAATAACGAAAATATTGCTAAATCAATAGGGCAGGTTGGCCAGTTGTTAACGAGTGAAAAAGAGCAAGTGCAGCTTATCGTGAATAATGCGCTAAAAACAGATCCTGCCAAAGAGCAACTGGTGAAATTTGGCGTAGATCCAGCGATGGTGCAGGGTTTAGTGCCACTAGTTACTGAAATTGGAGCAGAATTGCTTTCCGAGGCCAATATTAAAAAAATACCTGAGCTATATGGTGCTTTTACTAAATTTACCGGAAGTGCAAGCAAGGAGAAAGCACAAAAGGAGATTGATCGCTCAAACTTAAGCGAAGAGCAAATTAAGGTTCTTGAGGAGCAAACTAAGGAACTTGGCAAGCAAAAGAATGTAGCGCTATCAAAGTTAATTGGTTCAGCAACTGATGTTGTCTTGCAAGACAATGTACTCGATAGCGTACGCAGTAATGTTTCTGGTTTGCTAGATAAAAACCAAGTAGCAATTACTAAGATGGTTACGCATAATCTTGGGCAACTAGGCGAAGAGAGTTTGCCTAGGCAGATACTCACTGGTGTTAGCCCGGAATTTGCTAAAAATACGACAGCAGCAGTGACTGGTTTGGTCAGCACGGTATTAAAAGAAACCTCAAATGAGCAAATTCAGAGCTTAGTTGCCAGTGGTCAAAGTCTTCTTACCGCGTCAAAGGAAGAAAGGGCGAAAGTAGTACAAGACCTTGCTGGTCAGGGAATGGCTATCCTTGGTAATAGCCAGGTAGCAGATTCTCTTCAGAATGTTGGTACAACTTTAGTAAATTCAAGCGCTGATATTAGCAAGATCGCATTTAATGCTCTAGCAAATAGTCCGCTTAAGGGTGTTATTACTAAAGAACAAATCCAAGATGCTGTACCAATAGTAACAAAGACAGTTGGTGCGGTTTTAAATAGTAGCCAGGATATTGTAACGATTGCTACTAAATCTCAGGAACTATTGTCTGGTCTAGATAAAACTACTAAAGGTTTGACACCTAAACAGGCTGGCTCTTTTGGTACAATTATAGAGAGCTTAAGTAATATAGTGAACCAACCTAGAATAACTGGCGCCTTAACAAAGGATCTACCTGAATTCTTACAAAAGAATAAAGACAATATTCCTGATATTGCAAGTAATATTGTAAAAAATATACCGGCTTTATCGACCCTTACAAAAGAGATGGGTGTTTCTGACGATTTAATTAGAGACTCGGCAAAATTAGGAACTGATTTGTTAATTGATGCGGCACCAATGGTTGATAAATTTGCTCGGGCAACCCTAAAGGAAAAGGATCAACTAGTTACTATAATTTCTGATGTAAGGGATTTAGCAAATGCTCCGAAAGAAAACCAAAAAGAAGCTGTATTGAAAGTTGTTTCGAACATCATAGCCTTAAAAGAGAGTAATCAGGATTTAAAAGACATTTTTGACAAAGAGCTACCTAATTTGTTAGAGAAGAACCAAGAGCAGCTGGCGAAAGTAATTGATGGAGTAATTCATACTAAAGCTGGACCTGGATTGAAGCTAAAAACCGAAAAAATTATTAAGGTGGTTGCAGATAATTTGCCAGCTGTTACTAAGATTGCTGATCTTTACAGCAAAGGTAAATATGCAGCAATGTTTCCAGAAATTGTAAAATTAGCTTTTAAAAAAAATGTTTTATCTACAGCTATAGGCACGTTATCCAGAATTAGAAAACATAATGCAGAAAAGAAAAAAGAGGATGTAGCAAATGTTGTTGAAGAAACAATAAAAAAGGATGTAGATAAAGATCCATCTGAACTTTCCTCTAAGAAAAAAGATAGTCAGACGGTGAGTGTTGGCACTAGTAAAAAAACTAGTACTAATATAGTCCCCGAGAGGAGTGATCTTGAGCATCTTGAGCATATTAGGGGGAAAATGGATAAGCATGTTAGCACATCGGATAGATCCTCTACAATAATTTCAAAGGATAAGCACAAAAAGTTAAAGTCACAACACAAGATAAACTAGCGTGTGTTTCGTTATCCAAAACTGGCGTTATAGTATAAGCGATTGAATTAAGTGATAAAAACGTAAGAAAACGAGTCATCCTGAACAAGTTCTTCTCGTCACGACGGATTTAATCACCTAATTCAATGCGCTTTACTATAATTCTTGCCAAGTGGTTCCAGTACTGACCTTGGTATCTATTCCAACATCGAGTAAATAAGCACTCTGCATGGTTGATTTAATGATCGCCATAACAGAGTTAACTTCGGCTTCTGGAGTTTCGAAAATTAATTCATCGTGTATTTGTAGTATCATTTTGGTTTTCATATTATGAGATGATAGCGTTTTATTCAGAAGTATCATTGCTATTTTTACGATATCAGAAGCTAGGCTTTGCATAGGGGCGTTAATTGCCGCACGCTCGCTAAATGATCTAAGAGTATGATCTTTGACGTTGATATTAGGAAGAAAACATTTACGTCCCAGTAAATTTGATACGAAACCGTTCTCTTTTGCAAATTCAATAGTTTCGCTCATATATTTCTGAATACCGGGATATTCTTTGAAATATTTTTCGATATAAGTTGCGGCTTCTTTTTTTGTTATATTTAGCTGACGAGCTAGGCCAAAGGCGCTAATTCCATAAATTATTCCAAAATTAATTGCTTTGGCTTTGCGCCGTACATCTGGCTCTATATGTTCAATTGGAATATCAAAAATCTGGCTAGCTGTTTGTGCATGAATGTCCCTGTTTTCTGCAAAGGCTTTCTTAAGTTGTTCAATATTTGCAACGTGAGATAGAATACGAAGTTCTATCTGAGAATAATCAGCTGAAATTAACTTCATTCCAGGCATCGCCACAAAGGCAGCTCTGATCTTATTTCCTTCCTCTGTTCTAATTGGTATGTTTTGCACATTTGGATTTATCGAACTTAGCCTGCCAGTAGTTGTAGCGCATTGTAGGAAAGTTGTATGAATTCTACTGGTTGTTTTATCAACTTGCTCTGGTAATGTATCGGTGTATGTATTTTTTAGCTTGCACAGGTGCCTATAATCTAAAAGTAACTGAGCTATTTTATAACCTTCTATATTAAGCTTCTCAAGCGTATCAGCATTGGTTGAGTATGATTTAGATTTTCCAGTAATCTTACCAAACGGTAATTTCATTTCATCAAATAGAATAATTCCAAGTTGTTTAGGAGAAGATATATTAAATTCTTTCCCTGCAAGAATATAAATCTTTTTTTCTATGTTTTGTATTTTGATAGCAAGATCTGCAGACATATGCTTCAAATATTGAGTATCAATTTTAATACCAATTTTTTCCATATCACGCAAAATATAGCATAAAGGCAAGTCAATCGAATCATACAGATGTAGTGCTTTGTTTTCGACAAGTTTAGTAATAAGTTTGTTGTAACAGTCAATGAAATAGCTTGCATAATAAGTATTGTCAGTTGGGTTGGAGCCTGAATATATGTTTATAATATCCAATAATCCATGTGCTTTATTCCCAGCGTTTAGGACGTAGTCCATGAGCATTAAATCATCAAAAGAATTTAAGGTTTTAAATGATACACTCGAATTTTTCAGATCTTGGCTGTGCTCACCTATAAGTATAGGCTGCGCAGCCTCGTCTTTAAATTCAAGCGTCTGATTTAAAACTGAAGATGGATCTACTAGCTGCAGCAGTGATTTTAGGTTATAGGTAATTTTCTTGATGGCTTTATTTTCAAACAAAGCATGTATTTGTTGTTTGATTTCTCCATCCTCTAGTTTAGCATTTGAAAAAGAAAATAAATCATGTGCGTCTAGTTGATCCTGATAGTCAACATGATACAAATTACCTCCAGTAGTTAAAATCAAATTATGTTTGGAATCCTGAATTCGATTAAAAACAGCAACCATTCCAAGTTTTTTCACTTCAAGAAATAACGGCTCGAGCTGTTTAGCCCTGTCTATTTTTACTAGGGTTGGGGTAGACTTTTCCTCAGTGACAAATGGGTCAGAGATATTTTCTATCTTGAGATTGAAAAGAGTCTCTACCCTTTTATGCAAAGATTTAAAGCCATATTCATTCA
The DNA here is from genome assembly GCA_031414475.1 of Rickettsiales bacterium. Taxonomy (GTDB): domain Bacteria; phylum Pseudomonadota; class Alphaproteobacteria; order Rickettsiales; family Rickettsiaceae; genus Megaera_A. The sequence goes on along the minus strand of JANNVO010000152.1, from coordinate 21,493 downwards.
AAAAATTTGATATTTGATCAACCTTGGGAGAGATCCAATGAAAATTCTCCAGATCTTGCTCTATATCAACATTTTTATCTAAACCAACTAGTTGCCAAGATATCTTAGCATTTTGCAGGTTATCCTGTAATAATTTTTGCCATCTAGGGTTCTTAAGCTGGTCAAGAGAATTTATAATCTCGTCTAGGGTGCCGTATTCGTTAATTAACTGCGCAGCAGTTTTTGGACCAATACCTGCAACACCAGGAATATTATCAGATTTGTCTCCCATTAGAGCTTGTACTTCTCTAACTTTTAGTGCAGGGACACCAAATTTAGCTATGATGTCTTCTTCGTTGATATATTTAGATTTTGCTGGGTCGTACATTTTCACGAACCCATCCACTAATTGCATTAAATCTTTGTCTGAGGAAATAATTATTGCTTCTCTCTTGACCGAGGACGCTTTAGTAGCGAGTGTAGCTATGATATCATCAGCTTCAAATCCAGCCTTAGAGAGATGCCGGAAGTTTAGTGCATCAGCTGCATTTTTTACTAAATTAAGCTGCGATATTAAATCCTCTGGTATTGGAGGTCTATTGCTTTTGTATTCTTTGTAAATATCGTGCCTGAAATTTTTGCCCGCATGATCAAGAACAATAACTGCATGTTCTGGCTTAAAGTCGTTAATCAATTTTATAAGCATCGAAGTAAAGCCGTAGATCGCTCCTACATGTGCTCCAGTTGGTGATGTTAGGGGCGGCTGAACATGGTAAGCTCTGAAGATAAAACCATAGCCATCTATTATAAGCAGAGGTTTATTTTTTGCTTCACTCATATTATTTCTTTTGAATTAGTAAGTTTACGCCGTCTAATTCACTTTGGGTATTTACTCCAACAACTAGTTGATGATCTAAAGATTTATAATAAGATACTTTTTCACCAGCTGAAGCGCATATTTCAATGATATTAGTTAAATATAGCTCTTTACCGAGGTTATTAGAGTCGGATATAAGGCAACTATCTATATATTTTGTAAGTATTCCGGGCGCAAAAGCCATTATCCCAGAGTTGCAGAGAATCACTTCTTTTTCTTCGGGAGAGGCAAACTTTGATTCAACAATTTTTTGAAAATTGCCTGCCTCGTCTAATATAATACGTCCATATTGATTTTGTTGTTCATACTCAAAAGCCAATGTCACAATTTTCGAGTTGGTTTTGTTTAGATGATCAAATAACCCTATAATAATATCTGCTGTTATTAATGGGTTATCTCCGTAGATAACGCCAATATTACCATTATTGTTAAATAAGTCCTTTGCAACAGCTACTGCGTGTGCTGTGCCTAGTTGCTGGGTCTGGTTAACAAGCTTGCAGCGGTTGCTAAACATGTGTAAATAGGGATCTAGGTGCTTTGAGTATACTAATACAAGATCATTTGATACTTGACTGCAATTTTGTATAACTCGCTCAAGCATGGGAGTGCCACCAACTTTATGCATTACTTTAGGTAAAGAGGAGTTCATTCTGCTGCCTTTGCCTGCAGCAAGTATAATTATTTGCATTTTATTTTAGTACACTTCTTTCGTAATATATAGTTAAGTTACTTAAGCATTAGGTGCATTTGTTAATACACACAGGTGTCATTCCCTCTCCTCTTTTTGTCATTCCCGCGCAGGTGGGGATCTAAAAAGCCAGCCATCAAGCTGGATTCCCGCCTCCGTGGGAATGACAAATCATATTTTACACAAAACACTAAGTGATTTACTATAATATTAATTTGAGAGTTTGTTAAAAATTTCCTCTGAAAGCTCATAGTTTCCAAATACTTTTTGTACATCGTCACTTTCTTCTAAAGCATCGATAAGTTTCAGTAATTTTGTTGCTTTTTCTTCATCATCAATGGTAATGATATTTTGTGGTCTCCAGCCAAGCTCAGATTCAATTGGATCACCGTATTTTGTTGTTAAAAACTCTAGGCAATCAGAGAAAGATTCAATATCAGTATAAATGATATGCTCAGTTTCAGTTGATTCAACATCCATAGCTCCAGCATCAATTGCTGATTCCATAATGTCATCAGTTGATGCAATGGTTTTTGCGAATTCAATTCTACCAACTCTATCAAACATGAAGCTAACACTTCCGTTTTCAGCTAGATTACCGCTATATTTGGTGAAAGCACTTCGTACTTCTGCAACGGTTCTATTTTTATTGTCAGTTAAGGTTTCAACAATAATTGCAATACCTCCTGGTACAAATCCTTCGTATCGATTCTCAGTGTAGTTATCTAGATCGCTTGGATCCGATGCTTGTGCTAAAGCTCTGTCAATCCTTTCTCTTGGAAGATTTTGGCTCCTGGCTGCAGATATGCTATTTCGTAATCTTGGGTTGGCACCGGCATCCACTCCGCCAATTTTTGCTGCCGTAATTATTTCTCTGACCAATTTAGTAAAAAGTTTAGCCCGTTTTTTATCTTGAGCACCTTTGCGATGTTGAATATTTTTAAATTTCGAATGTCCGGCCATTTTCTAGAGTATCTAATAAAAATAAAATTATATTGGTGTCATTTTAAAGAATTGCCCAAAGAAGGCAAGCAATAATAATATTTTGCCGGTTTATATTAGAAGCTAGTTTTATGAAGTAAATGATGTTATATCAATAGCTCTGGTAATTATAATGATTTTGTAATATTGTCATTCAAACTTTCAAAGATATAAAACTAAGGAATATAAGTAAGTGACAAGCTACAGTAAAATAATGCTTGAATTGAGCGGTTATGCAAGAGAATTGAGTTTGGGGTATATTGATTCATGGGGGCATGAAGAAAAAATAAGAGAAGCTGTTTTTGCTAAACAAATAATTTCAACGTTTTATAAATACAGAAGCCATCTTGCATTGATGAGTAAAATGCATAGACGAGATTTGGAAGATTGTCTTCAAACTCATAAAAATAAATACCTAAGTCTTTTTGAGATCAATAACATTTCCAAAAGTGAGATCACCGAATATTTATCTGAAATTAAGGAGGTAATTTACTCTATAAAAACTCATGCTCAAGAAGAAAATCTTGAAAGAACGGAATTAGATATAGTGAGTCAGCTGGTATATAAAATCACTCGCAATGCTCAGGTACTATTCGCAGAACAGTCGCATAATCAACTAGCTAAAGAGACAATATTAGCGTCGGCGATAGTCTATCAAATTAAATTATTAGATTCAGATGGCCACAATAAATTGCTTGATCGGTTATTGCTCATTAAAGAGATTTGGAACATTGAAAATGCTGAGGAAGGTGAAAAAGAGACTGTTAGATATAAATTTTATCATAATCTAGCTAGTTTTATTGATACAAATTCTGTGGATAATATTGAAGTTGCGTTTGATCAGATAACTAGTTTTTTTATAATAAAGTCCAGCATTTTAGAGCAGCTTAGCGATTCTCAGTTAATTCACTTATATGATAGATTAAAAAATTCTGAACAGGTAAATAAGCTAAGTCCACAGTTGTTAGACATGGTTCACACAGAGTCTCAGTACAGGTATAGTTACAATAGATTGGGTGATTCTGGATACGATTTGCTTAGCAGATTTCAGAACCTTGACGCCTTAACTCATCAAATAGAAGGTTTTGAATTTGCTGTAGTAGAAGCATACCTGTTACACAATAGCAATTTTTTGTCCCAATATTTGCAATTGCTATTAAAACAAGCAGACAATATAAGAGCTTTTGGTTTAGCAAAGAATGATAATCTGCTTGCTATAATCAAAAAGATTGATACAAAAATACGTCATCTTTCTGGTCAGGAGCAGCAAATTATAAAGAGTACGCTTGCTTCTTTTAGGGGTAAACTTGGTAACGCTCTAGAGGGTCATATTCAAAAAAGATTTGTTGAATTGGACAAATATACAATAAATTCGTTGACGACAAGATATAGATTGATGTTAAAAAATATGCTGCACCTATTTGAAGATGATGCTTTGGGTAGAAAGTTTTTACGAGAAGGATTTGTAGCAAAGCTTACTAATGTGTTCTATTTTCCGAATCTATCCAATTCTGTTGATAAAATAAGAAAAATGGCTGAAGATAGGAAGGAAGTAAGGGCGCAACTTCTGGAGCTTAATCTCTCTGATATATTTATTCATCCTGGAGTGTTGAATAAAATTACTAGTCTAGATTTTAAAAAAGTAGCGTTAAATCCGGAAATAAAATCAGCTTCTGACTTTGTCCAGGCTTTAGTTAAGCACATAATCTCTGTTTGTAGTGCTTTCCAGTTAGAGGCTCTTTATAAACCATTGCTTGGTCTGGAAGATCTAACTCCTCTTCAGATTTACTTAAGAGAAGAAGTGGCAAAAGAGGTGCGTCAGCGCACATCGGTTGCCAAGATGATGTATTCGATTGTGTCTGGAGGAAAGAAAGAATATGATCGCTTGGGTCGTATTAAAAAGAAGGAACAAGAGGGCAGTTTATCTAAAACTGCTAGTGATTCCAAGTTATAGTATTTTCAGGTATTACCCAACAAACCTCAGTTCGGGATAAGAATTAGCGTAGTTATGATATAGAAATTGATTGGTACTTGGGTAGCTTGTTACTCTCGCTCACCTATTATATATATGCTTCGCTCCAATCGCGCCTTGCACTAATCACCCTGAATCAAGTTCAGGATGACTATCTAAGTTATGAGGAATTGTCTAGTTCTGTTTTAAAATCCCATAATATTGAGGCTGTTACTGATTGTAGCAGTTAGTTTTGTAACCACGGCTTCGATTACAATATACATAGTTCCAAACATTATTAGTATTTGTGCTGGCGTAATAACAAAGAATACCTGCAAATTAGGCATTAATCTCGCGAGCATACCGCTTCCAGTCATGATCGCAAGGCCTACCACGAGGAATGGAGATGATATTTTAAAAGAAAGAATAAAACTATCATTTATTACGAAAGCGATAAATTCACTAAGATCTCCGGAGTTTACAAGTTCACCTGGTGGAAACTTAGCGTAGCTCTCGGCAACCGCTTGAATAAATATAAAATGCGTATCCGTTGCAAAGATAAAGACGATGGCGGTAAGGAGCATGAAATTAGAAAAAATAGCCACCTGAGACTTTTGCATAGGATCAAAAAATGCAGCGGCGCCAAGACCAGATTGCATTGAAACTATTTGTCCAACAAAATGTAAGGACTGAAAATAGATGTTTGCGGCCACGCTGATGATAAGTCCAATCAATATCTCAATTGCTAAATATCCAATATTATTAGCAAAGTTTTCTGAATATCGAGGTAAATAAGGTTGTAATATTGGCATCATAACGAAAGAAACAGTAAGGGCAAAAGCAAGTTTTCCGCGCATAAATATGTATGGCGAACCGATCGCTGGAAGTTTGCTAAAAGCTGTTCCTAGTCTTGCAAAAACCAACATAAACTGAAAAATAAACTCAATTGTTATTTTTTCTAACATCATAAAACTTTTACTTTAGCTCAATTTGTTTTACTTTAGCTCAATTTGTTTGATGTAGCACTTTTTATCAAACATACCTTCATCGCCAAGAGCCTACGACCTAGGCTCGCAAGAGTCATCCTGAATCAAGTTCAGGATGACTCTTTATATTCTTAAGTAGCTAATTATAATACTAAAAAATTTGTAAAAATGCAGTAATTTATTGACGTTTAGTGGAATTGATTCTATTAATTTATGTGCTTTGGTTAGACAAAATTTTGTTGCTGTAATGTATGATGACCTAGTGGCGTTTTTGCCGCATCTGTATTTTATTCTAAAAGGTGTTACTGTTACTTTGAAGTACAGTGTGATTTCAGTGTGTTTTGGACTCATTATCGGTACAATTTTAGCATTTTTTAAAGTCGTTGACCTAAAAATTCTAAGACTAGCTGCTCATGCCTATACTTCTATATTCAGAGGTACACCTCTGTTGATTCAACTAACAATAATATATTTTGGATTACCTGGCTTAATTGGTCTTAAGTTAAGTGTTTTTTCAGCGGGTGTAATAGCTTTTTCTTTGAATTCTGGAGCTTATGTTTCGGAAATAATCAGAGCTGGGATTGAAGCTGTTGATAAGGGGCAAGTTGAAGCGGCAAAAGCATTAGGTATTTCTCCGATCCTGCGTATGAAAGACATAATATTACCGCAAGCCTTTAGGTATATTTTACCTGCATTGGTAAATGAATTAATCAATCTGGTGAAAGAGTCAGCTCTAATATCGGTTATTGGAGAGATGGACTTAATGAGAAGGGCTCAGGTCGTATCGGCGGAAACTTATACTTTTTTTACTCCGATGTTAACAGCCGCTATAGCTTATTACTTCATGGTATTGATTATCAGTAGCTTCGCTTTGGTTTTAGAAAAAAGGCTAGCTATATGATAGTTCTAGAAAAAGTTACTAAGAAATTTGTCGATAGTACTGCGATTAAAAATATCAATCTAACCTTTGATAAAAAAGAAACTACAGTTATTATCGGTCCTTCTGGTAGTGGTAAATCTACACTACTTCGGTGCATCAATAATCTTGAAACCCCGACCACTGGATCTGTTATTATTAATAACAAAAAACTTACTAGAAGGAATAGGGGCAAGCTGTGTTTTAAAATTGGTATGGTCTTTCAACAATTTAATTTGTTTCCCCATATGTCGGTTCTAGAAAACTTGACTTATAGCCCTTTAAATGTACTTCATACTAGTAAGATCGAAACTCAGGATAAAGCTAGAAAGCTGCTTGATAAATTCGGTATTTTAGAGAAAGCGGATTCGTCCCCATCAAAATTATCCGGTGGACAGAAGCAAAGAGCGGCTATTTGTAGAGCTTTAATGATGGATCCAGAAACGATGCTATTCGATGAACCAACCTCTGCACTAGATCCTGAAATTGTGAAAGATATTATTGAAATAATCAATAATCTGAAGAAGCAGATGCAGATGATAGTGATTACTCATCATATAAAATTTGCTAAGGTTATAGCAGACAGAATCATTTTTATGGATAAAGGCTTAGTTTTAGCTGATCAGCCAGCTGATCAGTTTTTTATTAAACCAGCTTCGCACAGAGCCAAATTATTTCTAGCCAATGTTGGCGACCTAATGTAATACCATTTGCTAGTTTAAATGATACAAACCGAATTTCGCGAGTTTTACTTGTGATCACATAAACCCATACGCTGCGCGGGGCGGCTCTAAAATTCATATGTCTGATTTAAACTGGCAAATAGTTAGTACTTCTTGTAAAAAATACTTTTCTTGGCGAGTCATAAAACTCTTCCGTCTTGTTTCAATAAACATTATAGTCATATATTAGTTATACATTTTCAAATAGAGGTAGAAAACAATATGCAAAATAACTTTGGCTATAAACTAGTAGCTGTTTTAGATATGAATAAGTTGAAGCTTTTTAAAGCAGAGGGGTTAAAAATTACAGAAGAAGTGGGGCAATTTCAACTTCACAGTGAAGAAGAGCACAGAGTTGAACGACATGAAAGTTTAAGAGGTAACAAATCGGGGTTATCTGCATTTCATGATCCTCATACATCCAAAAAGGATATTGATTTTAGCAATTCATCAAGAGCGGCAGTCGATCATATTAACCACCTATTTGCAAGTGATTTAGATTATAAAGAACTCTATATTGTTGCAAGCTCAAAGCTACTTGGGCATATGAGACAAATGCTACATGGTAATTTAAAAAAACGAGTAACCAAAGAAATAAATAAAGATCTAATTAATCACAGTATCAAGGAGATTGAAAAAGCAATATTTGCTTGAATATAGTAAATTGATTAGCATTTTGTGCGTTGTTACTTACCTGTTACGTGTGTAGGTTTAGGGGCTTTGTGCCCAGCACATAATGCCATTGAATTTACTATAGTGTAGCTAAGTTAGGTTGTGATATGTCACTAATAAAAAAAGTATGCGTTATTGGTTCTGGGGTTATGGGCGGTGGTATTGCAGCACAAGTTGCAAATTCACGAACTAAGGTAATTTTGCTTGATATAGCGGATGAAAACTCAAAAAATCCATCAAGTATTGCTTCATCAGCTCTTGCGAGAATGCAATCACAAAAACCAGCTCCATTGTCACATCCAAGTTTGGCAAAATATATCACTGCAGGAAATCTCCGTGATGATTTAAATTTAATATCAGAATGTGATCTTATCATTGAAGTAATTATTGAAAGGTTAGATGTCAAACACGCTCTATATGAAACGCTGCTCCCATATCTGAAAGACGGTGCTATAATCGCTTCCAATACTTCAACATTGCCTCTAGCCAAATTGAAAGAAAAACTACCTAAGTCAGTGCAACACAGATTTATCATTACTCATTTCTTCAATCCTCCGAGGTATATGGAGCTTCTTGAATTAGTATGCGATGTAAATAATGATAGCTCGGTGATTGAGCGTGCCGAAGAATTCATCAGCAAAAAACTAGGAAAAATAATTATTCATTGCAACGATACTCCGGGGTTTATTGCTAATAGGATAGGGTGCTTTCTTCTTGAGTTTACGGTAAGAAAAGCTATTGAAAAAGGACTTAATCCAGTATTAATAGATCAAATATTTACAAAGCTTCTAGGCTTTCCAACTACAGGAATCTTCGGTCTTTACGATTTGATTGGTCATGACGTGATGGCTTTGATTTCAAAGTCATTGGCTAGTGCTCTTGATAGCAGAGATAAGTATAATGAAATCTACACTGAATCTGGCATATTGTCTATGATGAAGTCCAAGGGGTTACTAGGACGTAAGTCTGGCGCTGGTTTTTATAAAGTAACAAAGGACCAAGGGAAAACTGTTAAGCAAATATTTAACTTTAAAAGTTTAGAGTATGTTGAGCTAGGACCAGTAGAAATTCCTAAAACTCTGGAAGAATTATTCAATAAAAATGATAAGTATAGTAATTTCTTTAAAGAGATATTAGCTACATTTTTTTCCTACATCATAAGTCTTGTTCCAGAAATATCTGATTCAACTGAAGATATTGATAAAGCTATGAAGCTTGGATATAGCTTGAAATATGGCCCATTTGAGCTGCTTGATTCTTATATGCCAAAGGATGAAAATTGGCTCAAAGAGCTAAGGGCTGAACTAAATGGTATCAAAAGACCGATATCCAATAAATCAACATGGCAAGATATGGCAAAAATAGTCTTATCAAATGATTCTGCTGATTTATTTGAATATAAAAACAACCATGTTTTTATCATGAAAACTAAGATGAATTCTCTGAACCATCAGGTTTTTGATTTAATCATAGATTCGGTGAAACTCTCTGAAGACAAGTCTTTGAAGCTGGTAATTCATCCTGGCAAGAGTAAACATTTTTCAGTTGGTGCGGATATTAGATTATTTTATGACCAGATAAGTAATAAAAACTTTAAAGCTACAGAAGGATTTATTGATCTTGGTCAAAAAGCTATGCTCACCTTAAAATATGCTAGCATTGATGTTATCTCATGTGCCTACGGTCTTGCTATTGGAGGGGGGTGTGAATTATTGCTACATTCTCATCATGTTCTAGCGCACCAAAATTTAAATGCAGGACTAGTTGAGCTGGGTGTTGGTCTTATTCCTGGTTGGGGAGGAGTTAAGGAAATGTTCTTACGATCAAAAGGTGATAAGGATCTGCTAGTGGGAAACCTACGAAACATTTTAGTGCAATATCAATCTGCTTCGAGTGATTTTTTTGCTAAAGAATATAATGTTGACTGTAATTTTAATATGAGTACTGAAAATATAATGTCAGAAGCTTTTGAAATAAAGCCTGTAGCACGAATTACGACCAATAGTGTTAATTTACCAAAAATAAATCTTGCAAGTGAAATGGACACGGCAAATTTCGATGATACAACTCATGAGGTGTTGGAATTTTTTCAGAAAATAATTGATATGGGTAAAATAATCGACGAATCTACTTTGCTGAGCATGGAAAAGGAGAAATTTCTGCAGATGGCTGCAAAACCAGCCAGCCTTGAAAGGATTGGTAGACTATTGTCAAAGTAGAAAGGCTACTTCTAAGCACCTTTTTACTTATTATCTTCAATCTTACATGTCAGTTACTTCACCACCTAAAGTAATATTGATAAAATCAATTTCTGGCGCATCAAATTCAAATTCTCCTTTAGTAAAAGTATCAATGCATGTGTTCACCATTTTACCATCTAAGCAATATTCTGGGTGTACAGATAACACTCTAGAAACTAGGCTTGGATACTCCTTTATAAACTCTTCTAAACATTTAGTTCCGCTTTTATTTTTAGAAGCGAGAGTGGCAGCGCATATAGTTTCAAAACATAACATCTGTGCTTTTTCAATATCCTTTGAGGTACAATTAGTATTCACCTTAAGTACTTTTTTTACGAATTCACTATCAGTATAGCCCTTAACACCCCAATCAGATCCAAGGATTATGTTGGTCCACTTCCCCTCTTGAACAAGATCGGGTATTTTACTCAGAATTCTAGGCAGTATTGCTGCTTTTATTATAAGCGAGGTATCATCCACTTTGGGGTTACCTCTTGTAGTTATATATGAGCACGAAGAACCTTTATCAGTAGTAAATCCAGGAGACAATTTATCTAAAACTATTTTTACAGAGTCAAGAAGTTCATTATCTTTGTTAACGTAGATCTTCTGACCAATCAACCAAGCTTGCTTATGATATTCAGTTGTTAATAAAGTATCGCCACCTACTTTGCTATGCAGTAAAGAAAGGTTATTAAGCGCCGTGAACACTAATAAGTTACTTACCTTCCCACTATCATCTACATTCATTAGTTTGGAATTGATCGCAAGACATCTTTCTAAATATAACACCCCCATATTAATAGATACAAAATTGGTGCTTTGGAAAGCAAACCTACTTAGCTCTATTGCACCATAATGAATAATCATCGATGCTGGTAAACACATGCTTTCTCTCAATTCAACTATTGAAACATATGCCTTAACCATATCCTCTACGTTACTCATAGAGCCAATGATTTCTGCTTCTTTTACCATAGTTTCCTCAAAAGACACTTTCTGCCCATGAGCTTCTGAAGGATCTTTTAAGTGATGCGCAAATGAACTAGAGTTTAAAAGCCCCTCTTCCAGATCGAGAATCTTATAAAATAGTGCTGTATCTCCGTTGTTGAAACCAAGGCCCTTTAAGTCTATTAGTTGTTCTAATTTTTTTTTCATAAAATTACTCGCTACCTAATTAATTGCATGTTTAAATATTTTAGTTTTTCAACAAAGATTAAAAATCATCCACTTCACATAATTCTAAGTCTTCTTGGTGTAAAATGTGAGTTCATATAGTTGATTTTTAAACTCAGTTAAATAATTTAATCTAACTTCTTACAATCTTCCCATGTTGTAATATATAAATCAACCAATAGTTAAAAAATGAAATTAAAAAAACTTAAATTGGTTGAGGAAGATAACTTCTAGGTTTTTGATCAGGTTGGGTCTTGTTCTTATGGAGAAGAGCAAAAAAGAAGCCATCTAGTTTAACATTTTTATGACGGATCAAAAATTTTGTGGTTATTTTTTTGCTTCTTGTTCAATGGCATGCTGAACTAATTTTTTGTGGTATTCTTGAATTACTGTACTTGAAAGTAACTTATATTGCTCATCCTTATCACGAAAAACAACAGAGCCGCGCTGATAAAAATTTCCATCCAGTACTTTGCCTGCTAATTCTTCTTTTTTATTCTCTATTAGCTGTTTTTTTACCAAACCAGTATCACTTATGTGATTGAATTTCAGTTCACTATTAATGACTAGTTGTCCAATATTTACTACTTGACCAGACTTAATTTCAAATGCCCCGTAAAGGAAGTAGTTGTCTTTATAGCCAGGAGAAGGGAGCCAACGAGTAGCATTGTATGTGTCTAGCAAAGAGATATAATCAATATAATAAATCCCAGGATCTAAATAAAGAAGGCTTTGAGCAGCATTGCGTTTGAAAGCTTTAAAACTAAAAAGGTCCGAGAATCCTGAGTTAACATTAACCCTATACCTTATATCTTTTTCCTCTAATTTAACAAGAATATATGACAGAGAAGCATTCTTGCTCAGACTTCCTTCTGCAATATCAAAAAAGACTACACCCTTTTTACCTTGAGCAAAAGACTCTTGTGTATAAGTTTCCAGTTTATGATATTTATAACCACCACAACTGCTTAGTATAAGTGATAGGAGTAGGCACGAAAAAACTTTGGTTGGGGAGGAAGAATGTTTCATTACTAATAAACTATAGTGATCTTGTTTTTAAAATGGAATCACTATAGTTTATTTAGATATTTTTTTAAACCTTTATTTAACTAAAGTTTCTAGAACTATCGGGTCCTTACCTTCAATCTTGATTGTGATATCAAACTTATCTCCCTCAGACAAATTCTTTTTTAAATCAAATAACATAATGTGAATCGCTCCTGGAGTAAGTTCTATTGAACTTCCAGCTGGGACAACAATTTTATCAATTGAAGTCATACGGCTTACACCTTTTTCATCCACAAAACTCTTATGAAGTTCAACATTGTTGGCAACTCTCGATGCAGATGCCCCAATAATTGTAATCTGTTCTGCAGTTGGATTATTGATTTTCATGTATGCGGCAGAGTTGTTGTTTGGAGACATAGATTTGCGTGCCCAGATATCTGTTATTTCCAGAGTTTTCTTTACTTCTGCTTTTGGTTGCTCGGCTGTAGGTTGTTGACCAGATGTTGCTGTATCGCTATTAGTATTTGGGTTTTCAGCAGCAGTAGCTCCAGTTACATTACAAAATAACAAAGCTATGCTTAGACCACATAAAATTTTCTTTTTCATTAGTTCTTCTCTCTATTTTATATTTAAAAATACCAAATTTATAGTGTCATAAGGAGAATGGATCTGCAAATAAAAACTGTTATAAATTTAGGGATTAGCTGAGTAGTTTATGCAAAATAGAACCTATTTTGCATAAACTACTCATGTGTTGTATTAAGTATGGTAGTTACGGTTTGTAACCGTGCTGCCAATAATATACAATGTAACTTAGTTTAAACTTTTGTTAGATATGAAATCTGCTGAGAAAATATTCAAAGACGCGCAAATATCTCCTAAAGTATATAAGGGGTATAAGGCTATGGATAATGGCACTTATAATACTGGCTATATGCTATCGCACGAACAAATACAAGCTGCGGCTTTGCTTAAGATAAGCGAGAAGCAAAATATAAGTTTGAAAGAAGCGGCGAAGCAGCACTATATAGATGGTATTTCTGTTGCTGGTGCGGATTTTAGTGCGGATAAAAGTCTTATAGATGCTTATTTTGGGGAAACAATAGATAATGCTGTTAAATCGGCTCAATCATCAGGAAAACCAGCTTTTTTTTCGGTTGATGCAGATAATCATTTTGTGATGGTGGCTTTAGTACCAAACAGTGATACAGGTAAATTATCGGTTCTTTATCTTAATTCTATAACTGAAAGTACTCTAAATCATGATGCTGCAAAAAAAGAATTTATAGATGCGCTGAAGGGGAAAGAATTTGGTTTAAATGAAAAAGATATATTATCATTAAAAGGTGAATTTATTGATAAAATAGACAATATAAGTGAGCAAGAGTTTCAAGATTTACAGGTAAAATTCGTTAAAAGAGCAAAACAACTCAATCCAAATCTTATAGAAGTTGAACTTTTACAGGCACAATTTATTAATTTACAAGAAAATATAATACATACTCAGAAACTTTCTGAGGTAGGCAAGGATTTTGCAGATGCTCTTGTTGATAATTTAAAATCTAAAGGAATACAGTTAGAGAACGATAAGATAATTGATAAATCACAAGACCAACAATTGGCTAATTGTTGTGGCCTTTCGGTGGCTTCTAATATTGCTGATGTGTCATCGCATGTTGCTAGTAAAAAATCATTAGATAAAGTCAAGGACTCGTTGTTTACTCCTAAAACCACTCAAGAGAAAGAGCCTTATTATAAAGATTTTGGCAAAAAACTCTTTGCTATTCTCGATATCAAGAATCTAACAGAAAAAAGCGAATATTTACTACCACCATCTACTCAATTAAAAGCGACTGGAGAAACGGCTCATATTCTTACAAGTGGAGGCTCAAATATATTACTTGATCTAAAATATAATAAGGTAACTAGAGAAATTACAATAGCCACTGAAAATTTTGTAGAAAAATATAAAAATCACGCTCTTCTTTCCAAGAGCCATCTTGAAAGTTTCATAAAAGAAATTGTAAATATAAATGAAAAACACGGTTTAATTACGCCAGAACAAAGGAAACTATATTATAAAGCAGAAATAGGTAAAAAATCTAAGTTTACACAAGACGTAGAAAAAACTCTAGAGCTTAATGTTAGTAATAGTGATTTAGGATTAAAAGATGGGCTCTATAATATTATCGGAAATATAACCAAGAGTTTAGGCCTTACATCTATAAGTCGTTATTTCAAAGAACAAATCAGCGAGAGTGGCAAAAGGGAACTTAGTCAACGTGAAACAAAAGTATGTCCAGCAAAAGAAATGGCAAAAAGCCTGAATAAAAGTGTCCAGAAGTATACGGTCGATATCGTCCAAGGAAAGGGCTTGGTTATCGATAAAGTGAATAAAAATAAATCGAAAAGTCATAAAAGTCCTGTTGCATTTGTTGTACGCTAGGAGCTTATACCAAATCCCAGATTATAGTCATTCAAGTTGAGTTAGTGTATTTAGTGTATATGTATCTGAGATCTGGTATTGTATCTTTTAATGAACCACTCCCAAATTTATTTTTGCTCCTTATAAAGTAAATGATATATTTTTGAATTTCGTAGTAATTGACTATGTGTACCGTGACTTGCAAGTGCCCCTTGATTAATAACTAAAATCTCATCTGCTTTTTCAATAGAAGATATACGATGTGCAACAGAAATTATTGTTTTTCCAGCTAGAAATTCTCGTAAATTAAATAATACCTGTTCTTCACTTTCCGTATCTAATGCGCTTGTAGCCTCATCTAAAAGTAAAATTTCTGGGTTATACAATAGAGCTCTAGCAATAGCAATTCTCTGTTTTTGTCCACCTGATATTCTTACTCCCCTTTCTCCAATTTCCGTATCAAGTCCCAATTCAAGAGTATTGGTGAAATTAAGAATGCCGCAAATTTCTGCGATATGTTCTATCTCGTCATTACTAGCATCAGGCCTAGAGAAATTAATATTAGAGCGAATAGATCCAGAAAATATCGTTGGATTTTGCTCAACATATGCAATTTTGCTTCTAATAATCTCATCCTTAACGAGGGTAATATTCCGTGAACCGATGAAAATATTGCCACTTTGATGATTATAAAATTTTAATAATAATTGCAGCAAAGTACTTTTACCAGAGCCAGATTTGCCTACAATACCTGTAAATTTTCCTTGTATTATCTCGAGTGAAATATTTTTTAATACTAAAATATCTGGTCTTGATGGATATGAAAAACTAACTTTCTCAAAACGAACAGAATAACTCTGGTCTAAAACTTCTTGACTCAACACCGGTGCTATATTTGGTTTTAAGTCTCGGAGCTCAAGTACACGTTCTAAAGCAGTAAATGGACTTTGTAATTCATTTAGAAGCTCAGCTATACCTCCAGCACTCATGCCCACTATCATTGAGTAGTAGATAAAGGATATCATCTCTCCGGAGGTCATAGCTCCACTTAAAATATCAATACTTCCAACCCAAATAACCAAAGTGATTGAGCCAGTAATTATCGCTATGGCTAATGCAAAAAATAGTGACCTAAGTCTTAGTCGTATACTTGCATGCTTGATGTTTGAATGAATTTTTTTATCAAATTGATCCGCCAAATATTGTTGCTGGTTATAGGCATAAAGAGTACGGATACCAACAAAATTTTCTTCAATATTGGAGGCTAATAAACTCTGCTCTTCTAGAACTCGTTTAGATAAAGATCTGACATGCTTACTTAATCTAAGAATAGGAAATAGGAGAACAGGAATGCTAAACATCACCATTAATGAAAGCTTAGGGCTCTCTATAAACATTAAGATTAATGCTCCTAATAATATGATTGAATTTCTGATAAAAAATGATAAAAAATTGATAATTAAATTACCAATCATTTCAATATCTGCTCCCAATCTTGAAATAATATCTCCAATTTTTAAATCTTCAAATCTAGTCAGATCGATTTTCAATAGGTTATTGAATGCATCCGATTTAAGTTTAGAAATCACCTTAAGAGTAATCAAGTTAATATAATAAGAGCGAAAAAAACTTCCGACTGCAAAAATACAAATCAATCCACAAATTAAATAAATAGAATTATGAACCACGCCTATTTGTCCTGAGCTTAAGCCATTATCTATCAACCTCCTGAAGACAAATCCTATAAGGAGAAGAGATGCAGAAACACTTAGCAATGATATTAATACTATTAACAAACTCTTTATGTGCCCTACTAAATAGCGGCTTAATTCTTTGACGTTGCTGCTCATTGATTAGCTAACCTTTTATTTCTATTTGCAATTCATACGATAATACCTGATATAATTCTGCTCCAGTACGAGATTTCCATTGTTTTCCTTGTAGAGCAAAATGATATGGTCCACTTATAGGTGAAGACAACCATATCTCTTTAGAGACACTTTGTTTGTTTATAACATATGTGCCACTCTCATTTGAGAAGGTAAGGATCCCATCATTCAGATCCAGATCAAATCTACATTCTTGATCGTTATCTTCAATAATTGTAGCTATTTTATTTATAATTCTTTCTACTTCAATTGCAAAATCTAAATCTTTCATTTTCCTTTAATTTATTTTTAAAAAATTATCTTCAATTCTCCATTCACACACCACCGTCATTCCGGGCTTGACCCTGAATCTCAGGAGATAGAAGGAGATTCAGGGTCAAGCCCGGAATGACGGTAACGCGAATTCTGGATAACGAAACACGCGCTATTTTATAAGGCAAAACTCACCCTCTGACTAGTAATTTAATCTTGTGAATTCCTTTGTAACCAAGATATATTGCTATTCTTTCAATCATTAGCTCTTGCTGATAGGCGATTTCCATTGAAACGCTTGAGTTATCAACAGCTACATGCAAAATATTTATTTGTTTTCCACCTTCTCTAATTGTAGTAATTTTTAATGGATTTGACTGAGTACTATACTTAACACCAACAATTTTTCCCCAATTTATAATTAACTCGGCCAAAATTGGATTTTGCCTTTTAAAAATACTATGAATAAGCTTATTTATATCATTAACTATAGGTCTCATAATGTTTCTAAATTACTGACCTAATTAGAGTAATTAATACAACAATAAGCGCTCCAATTATTGAAACGATTGGATAATATAGAGATCCAATCGAAAGGATCATTAGCAACAGATTACATCTTATTATACGTTTTACTACTCGTTTATGGCTACGCCCCTTGCGTACTGATTTCTGGAAAAAATGTTGCAAGTGAGGCTCCCATATTCTCTCTCCCTTAACAAGCCTGATTAAAATAGTTAAACCACCGTCGGCGACGTAATAAAGCGAGGCAATAACGCAGGCAGCAAATAGTTTGACGCTTGCTGAGGCCACTGTAAGCAAGCATACCCCGAGTAAAAAACCTATGCTTATACTTCCCGTATCGCCTAAAAATATTTTTGCCGGTTGCCAGTTAAAGTAAAAAAATCCTATCGACCATCCCAATATGATAGTAGTAATAATAATGACCATGTCAACATTTGGAATGATGTCATACGCAAGAAAACAAAGAATTATAATAGTAATCGATAAGTGAGCGGTTTCGCTGACAGTTATGCCATCAATACCATCAAGGAAATTATATAAATTCAAAAAAGTAAGTAAAGCAAAGGCGGCTATCGTTAAATCTAAATAAATGGGAATTTCGTAGTTAAGTACCATGCTTGGGTGAACAAGCCACATAATCGCTAAGAAAGAGCATAGTACGTGTATAATCAGTCTTATGGGAATCATTACATGAGATATATCGTCCCAAAATGACACCAAACTGATCGGAAGAAATATCTGTAATATAGTGCATGAGCGGTCAAACTGTCCAAACATACAATATTCAAATAAAGGTAGTAATATTCCAAAAATAATAACGAATGCTATGCCACCACCACGTGGAGTTTCTTTGTTGTGAACCCTTCGCCTGCTTGGCACATCAACCATTCCATATTTTGGTAATAGATTGATCAGTAGTTTCGTCATTAAGCAAGAAGCGGTTGTCGAGACGGTGCCCAAAATAAGAAGACTCAATATATAGTAAGTCATAATAGCATATTTGATTTAAAACTATAATAGTTACCACTGCCTATAATAACATGATCATGAACAGTTACATTAATCATATTACAAGCATTAATAATTTGGGTGGTTAAATCAATATCAGATTTTGAAGGTTTGGTGTTACCACTTGGATGATTATGAACTAAAATAATCGCTCCAGCTTCATGAAACAGAGACTTCTTAACAATTTCTCTGGGGTAAACTGGTGTTTGATCTATAGTTCCAGTAGCAACAACTTCATCAGCAATAAGGATATTTTTTTTATTTAAGAATAAAACCCTAAACTGTTCTGTTTTTAAACAACCCATATTAAATTTTAGATAATCAAGCAATGCACTCCAGGAGCTTATAATGTTTTTTCCTTTGACCTCACTCTGAAAAATACGATTCAAAAGCTCTTTGAGTAAACGGAGCTGTAAGTATGTCGGTTCGTTAGCCTCGTCTATAGCCAGAATCTTATCTTTTTCAGCATTAATTAGTTGATTAAAGTTCCCGAATTTTTGTAACAACTCTTTGGCCAGAGGCTTAACATCGCGTCTTGGCAAGGCTTGAAAGAGTAGTAATTCTAGTAATTCATAGTCATTGACGCTAGAAGGTTCTGAATTTAAAAATTTTTCCTTCAGCCTCTTACGATGCCCCAAATAATGTGGTTGTTTGTTATCTTCTTTATTTTCCTGATTCATAATATCAAGTTCCGAAATTAAACGTACAAAAGCGATTTTGCATGAATCTCTCGTCCTCACCTATAAGCTTAGGCTCCGGGCGCTTGCCACTTAAATCGCCTTTGTTCATTTTAATTTGGGACTTGATATATGGCGGATATAGAAGATTTGTTGGTGATAGTGTAAAAATTTCCACCCCATCTTTTGTTACACCTACTGTGTGCTCAAATTGCGCAGAAAGCGACTTATCTCTGGTCGTCACCGTCCAACTATCAAACTTACTCAAAATAGTTTCTGCTCTGCCGGCATTTAGCATTGGCTCAATGGTGAAAAACATTCCTTCTTGTAGCAAAGTGCCAGTTCCAGGTTTTCCATAGTGAAGTACTGTTGGTTCGTCATGAAAAACCCTTCCAATTCCATGACCAGTGTAATCACGAACCACTGAATAATTATGTTTTTCGGCATGTTGCTGGATCGCGTGACCAATATCACCAAGGCGTATGCCTGGTTTTACCATCTCAATACCAATCATCATTGATTCATAAGTAACTTGTATAAGTCTCTTTTGCTTAATGCCAGCATCGCCTACATAGAACATACGACTAGTATCCCCATGCCAGCCATCCAAGATAACCGTTACATCGATATTTATTATATCACCGTTCTTTAGCTTTTTATCAGATGGTATGCCGTGACACACAACATGATTAATCGACGTACAAATCGACTTTGGAAATCCTTTGTAATTAAGAGGGGCTGGGATAGCCCCGTTAGTAATAATAAAATCATGGCATAAATCATTCAAGTGATCAGTAGTAACGCCAGGAATAACAAATCCAGTGATGTAATCAAGAGTACGTGCAGCCAGCAGACCAGCTAGCCGCATCTTCTTGAAATCATCTTCCTTATGAATTTTTATTGTCATCTATTTTAATTTTTCTTTCAATAATTCATTGACCATTGCCGGGCTTGCCTTACCTCCGGTTTTTTGCATTACTTGACCAACAAAAAATCCCATCAGTTTATCTTTGCCACTTCTATAAGCTTCTACAGAATCTGGGTT
Source organism: Rickettsiales bacterium (assembly GCA_031414475.1). Taxonomy (GTDB): domain Bacteria; phylum Pseudomonadota; class Alphaproteobacteria; order Rickettsiales; family Rickettsiaceae; genus Megaera_A. The sequence continues at coordinate 1,476 of JANNVO010000152.1, read as the reverse complement.
TGCAGCTATTACTTCATCAATAATTGGTTCAATCGAACTGCGATCAGACACTTGTGTCAGTCCCTTATCCTTAACAATTTTTTCGGCCGTTTCACCACTTAAAAACATTTCTTCAAAAACTGTTTTGGCGATTTTTCCTGAGATAGTAGCGTCTTCTATCATACCAACCATAGAGCGTAGCATTTCTGGTGTAATCTTACATTCTGCTAGAGTCATTGAGCTTTTGTTTAGTTTACCAAATAATTCACTGGTAATCCAGTTTGCAACAGTTTTTGCATTTGTTCCTATGATTGCTTGCTCAAAATAGTTAGCCGTTTCTTCATCAGCTACCAAAACTTCTGCATCATATTGACTCAAGTTTAGCTGAGTTACATAACGTTGAGTTTTAGCTTCTGGTAATTCCGGCAATTCCGCTCTCATTTTTTCAATGAGCGCGTCATCGATAACAACCGGGAGCAAATCGGGATCTGGGAAATAACGGTAATCATTTGCATCTTCTTTGCTGCGCATTGTTCTGGTTTGTCCGGTGGTTGCATCGAACAGTCTTGTTTCTTGATCAACTTTTCCACCACTTTCCAGTAACTCTACCTGACGCATTGCCTCATATTCAATAGCTTTGACTATATTTTTAACAGAATTAACGTTTTTAATTTCGCATCTTGTACCTAGCTGCTCTCCAGCCTTGCGCACTGAAATATTTGCATCACAACGCATTGAACCTTGATCCATATTGCCATCACAAGAACCAACATAGCGTAGTAAACTTCTGAGTTTTTTGACATATTCAGACGCTTCATATGGAGAATTCATATCAGGTTCGGATACAATTTCCATCAAGGCAATACCTGAGCGATTTAGGTCAATCAAGCTGTAATCTGGATGCTGATCATGTATGCTTTTACCTGCATCTTGCTCTAAATGAATACGGTTGATTCTAATTCTTTTTTCCAAGCCGTCTTCAAGAGTAATATACAAATGGCCATTTTGTACAATTGGCAGATAAAACTGCGAGATTTGATAACCTTGAGGTAAATCTGCGTAAAAGTAATTTTTTCGGTCAAAGATCGAAATTTTATTTATTTCGGCATTGATTCCTAAACCAGTTTTTACTGCTTGTTCTACACAATATCTATTCAAAACTGGCAGCATACCAGGCATTGCTGCATCAACAAGTGACACTTGGGTATTTGGCTCGGCGCCAAAATCAGTTGCGGTTTGTGAAAATAATTTTGCTTTTGAAGATACTTGAGCATGGACTTCTAAGCCTATCACATACTCCCACTCTCCTGTATTTCCTGTGATATATGCCATTAGAAACCTCCTGGTGTGAAATCAGTATTAACCATCGCTCTCTCAATTACGGCCATTGACCGAATAAGATTATACTCATCGAATGCTGGCGCTATTAATTGCATTCCTAGCGGCAGTCCTTCAGATGATAGAGCGGATGGAACAGATGCGCAGGGCAACCCAGCT
>JANNVO010000151.1:0-1537 GCA_031414475.1 Rickettsiales bacterium | reverse complement strand
AACACCCACATTAATTTCAACAATTTTTTCAGCGATTTTCTTTTATATTACCTACCGACTTTTAACAGTTGCTATGGAGGATTATCAAGAAGAACGCAAACAAAAAATTAAATCATAAAAATATGTTCATTGCACAAGTTGTCTTTTTCTTTAGAAAGGGTACACATTTTTCAAGTAAAAACCCACAGTAAGTTCTTTGACAAATCGGAAAAGAAAGTTAATGCGCAATCGCAATTGTTTTTGATAGCCAATTGAGCGATAGCAATTGGGGTGATTTTCTTCAACCTGTCTATGCGTACGATGTTTTCAAGGTTATTAATGGGCTCCTTTTCTTTGATGAAAGCGCCCATGCAAAAACTGAAAATAAAGGAGAAAGCGACCACGATAATGAGGTTAGCCACTTTTACCGGGCATTTCAGCCTGGTTTTGTGCAGATAAAATCCACCGGATTTTAGGTGTTTAAACAAGGTTTCTATCTTGAACCTGCGTTTGTAGTAATGACAAGCCTCGTATCCCAGTTCCATGTTGGTCAACAAAAACAGGGGCTTGGAATGTCCTTTCCCACGCCAGTACACAGCGTTTGCCAATGGCAATCCATCAGCGATAAAGTAAATGCTCTGGGTGGTTTGAATAGAATCGAAGCGGGCAATCTCGCCATTGAAATCAATTTGGCGATCACAAGATGTCCTGACAACAAATATCCACTGTCTGTCAATGCACCACTGACGAAGTAATTGTCCGTCAAATTCTCCGTCGCCTAAAAGCACAAGGCGACACTCTGAGGGGCAAATTGGGGCAATCATTTGGAGCAAATCGAGGTGTATTCCTTCTGGAAAATGCCCTTTTTCCCCCTTCTTGACGACCCAAGCCAGCGGAATAGCAAAGCCTTTGCACAAAACCGAAATCATTAATGTTGTATTGGCATGACCCGTTTGAGTGCCGTCAATGATAAATACCAACTCGCCTTTGGCTGCCAGGCCCTGCAAAAAATATCGGGCAAAGGGCAGATAAAAACTCTCCCAGTCTGTCCATTTATTGTTCAACCAGCGTTTGGATTGTTGCAACAAACTGGATTTTTTCATTGCTTGGTAAGCCTCCGTAGCTTCACTTAAACTTTCCAGGCGGCTGTGCCCGTTGCGAACACAAGCCTGGATCAAACAAGCCATCAAACAAATTCGCCTGCTCAACTGACCTTGTGAACCGCCAGGGATAACGGAGTACAGAAACTTAAGAATATCTTTGTGGGCGCTTTTGCGCATGAGAGGGGGGATTTTTGCGTCAGAAACACAAATTTCCCCTCAATTTTTCTTTTCCGACTTTTCAAAGAACTAACTCCGGTTTCTTCTCCGGTAAATGTGTACCCTTTCTAAATAATAGATACAAAGTCTAAGCATACCAAGATTAAGAGGATTGAAATCGTAGATATTACTAATAAAATCGTATTTTCAGGAATAGTCAATGCTTTTAGAACAGAAATTGATTTGCCTTCACTGCCCAATGGCTTTTTTGTTGTATTGATGCAAATGAGCGACGATAA
>JANNVO010000150.1:0-1879 GCA_031414475.1 Rickettsiales bacterium | reverse complement strand
AGCACGCGGGCGTTGGGCGCGCGCTTTGCAATCGCCACCAACGCCTCTGCCACAGACCCGGCCACAACAGCCTCCATCCCCGCCGTCACAGCCGCGTCGCGGGTGACTTCGGCGGGCAGGGTATTCGCCTCACCGGGGATGGACACGGCGTGAAGGCTGTCAACCTGTGCCGCCAAGGGCCGCAAATACCCGGCAATATCCTTGGTGTTCAGCATCCCACAAATCAGATGCGTCTCACGCTTTGGCATCCGGGCCAGCGTCGCCGCAATCGCCGCCCCACCTGCCGGGTTATGCCCCCCGTCCAGCCACAGCTCCACGCCCGGTGCACTTTCCACCAACGGTCCAACCCGCAGCCTTTGCATCCGCGCGGGCCAATTGGCCTTTGTCACCGCAGCCTCGGAATCCCCCACACCCAAATGCCGCAACGCCATGATCGCAGCCCCGGCGTTCTCAATCTGGTGCGGACCCGGCAGGTTCGGCAGTGGCAGGTCCAAAAGCCCGTTTTCATCCTGAAAGATCAATCGACCCCGATCTTCAAACGCATGCCAATGCTGACCATGCACCAACAGCGGCGCGCCCAACCGGGCGGCCTTAGCCTCGATCACCGCCAACCCGTCGGCCATCTGCGGGCCAACCACGCAAGTCACCCCACGCTTCAAAATCCCGGCCTTTTCGCCAGCAATTTCTGCCAGCGTATCGCCAAGGTACTGCTGATGATCAATGCTGACTGGCGTGATGATCGTCAGTGCAGGCCGGTCCACCACATTGGTGCAATCCAGACGCCCGCCAAGCCCCACCTCTAGCAGCGTCCAGTCAGCAGGCACGCGCGAAAACGCCAGAAATGCCGCGCAGGTGGTAATCTCGAAAAACGTGATGCTGTCGCTGCCATTGGCGACCATGCATTCGTCCAGCAACGCGGCCAGTGCTGGCTCCGAAATCAATTCCCCCGCCAGCCGAATGCGTTCATGAAACCGCGCCAAATGCGGCGATGTATAGGCATGCACCTTTGCCCCTCCCGCCTCCAACCCCGCACGGATCATGGCTTGCGTCGATCCTTTGCCATTGGTGCCCGCGATATGGATCACCGGCGGCACCCGGCGTTCGGGGTTGCCCAGCAGGTCCAGCAGCCGCAACACCCGGCCCATGGTCAGATCAATGACCTTGGGGTGCAGCGTCATCATCCGCTGCAGGATGGCATCAGAACTTTGCATCACGCTTTGGCGGCCTTTGGTGCAACCTCAACTTCCACCGGGGCTGGCAGATCGCCCTTGATCGCAGGCGGCAAAGACATCAACAGCCGGATCACCGTCACCAATTCATCACGCATGGCCTTGCGGTGCGTCACGCGGTCCAGCATGCCATGGTCCAGTAGATATTCGGCGCGCTGAAACCCTTCGGGCAGCTTTTCGCGGATGGTCTGTTCAATCACACGCGGGCCTGCAAAACAAATCAGCGCATTGGGTTCCGCAATCTGCACATCGCCCAGCATGGCATAGCTGGCCGTAACCCCCCCGGTGGTTGGGTGTGTCAGGACAACGATATAGGGCAGGCCCGCCTCTTTCAGCATCTGCACCGCCACCGTCGTGCGCGGCATCTGCATCAGGCTTAGAATACCTTCCTGCATCCGCGCGCCGCCCGCTGCCGAAAACAGCACCATGGGTCGGTTGGTTTTCACCGCCTGCGTTGCTGCCGCGATAATCGCGTTGCCCACATACATGCCCATGGACCCGGCCATGAAGCTGAAATCCTGCGCCACCGCCACAATCGGGGTGCGGGATATTTCACCCATCGCCACCAACATCGCCTCTTTTTCGCCAGACGCCTTTTGCGCCGCTTTGATCCGGTCCGGGTATCTTTTCTGATCACGGAAATGCAGCGG
>JANNVO010000149.1:0-2205 GCA_031414475.1 Rickettsiales bacterium | reverse complement strand
GTGGGGCACCAGCGGCAGTCGAGTCGAGATGGAGCTGCGGGTTGACGCGACCGACGACGCCTCTTGGGAGCGCTTCCGTCGCTACTGGCTGGTGGTCGGTCCGGGGTCGCACCTGATCCGCCGCACCCTGCTCGGCGCCCTCGTGCGTGAGCACGGGAGGCCCGAGGATCGGGAGGACGAGCGGCCCCTGCCCGGCGACGCGCTCCTGCCGGACGCGAACGGTCAGGTCTCGCACGGCGTCACCATCGCCGCGCCCCCGGAGCGCATCTGGCCCTGGCTTGTGCAGATGGGGGGCGGGCGTGCCGGGTTCTACTCCCTCGATTCCCTCGACAACGCCGGCGTGCCCAGCGCGCGCGAGATCCACCCCGAGCTGCAGCACGTGGCGGTAGGACAGATCATCCCGGCCACGCCCGACGGCACCGACGGCTTCGAGGTCCTGGCGATCGAGCCCAACCGCGCGCTCGTCCTCGGCGGCCTGTTCGACCCCGAGGCAAAGCGCCAGCTCCCCTTCGCGGGCTCCCGGCCCGAGCGCTTCTGGCACGTGACCTGGGCCTTCTCGCTGGAGCCCCTCGACGCCGGCCGAACGCGCCTCCACGTCCGGGCCCGCGCGGCGTTCTCGCCCCAGCTGAGGCTCCACGCCTCCTGGATGATGCCCGTGCATCACCTCATGGAGACGGTGCAGCTCCACAATCTGAAACGGAGAGCCGAGGGCCGCGCGCGAGACGGGTGGCGCGACGTCGCCGAAGGGATCGGCGGCGCGGCCGTCGCGGCCGCGGCTATTCTGACGCCATTCCTCCGGGACGGGCAGCGGCGCTGGGGCGTGGACGACGCGATCGCGGCGCGCCCGTATCCCGGCGACGAGCGCATCCCCCTACCGAGTTCCTCGTGGACCCACGGCGTCGAGATCGACGCGCCCGCCGCAGCGGTGTGGCCGTGGATCGCGCAGATCGGCGCCGACAAGGGCGGCTTCTACAGCTACCAGTGGCTCGAGAACCTGGCGGGCTGCGACGTCCGCAACGCCGAGTGCGTGCACCCGGAGTGGGAGGTGAAGGTCGGCGACGGCCTCCGGCTCCACCCGGAGATGCCGGCGGTCCCTGTGGTCGAGGTCGAGCGCGGTCGCTACTGGCTCGCCCACGGCGCACCCGACCCGGCCGCAAAGGCCGAGGGGAAGCCCTGGGTCGACACAACGTGGCTCTTTATCCTGGAGCCGCTCGGTCCGGGCCGGTGCCGCTTCATCAGCCGCTACCGCACGGCGACCTCCGAGGATCTCGCGACCCGGCTCGCCTACGGCGTGGCCATCGAGCCGATCGGCATCGCAATGGACCGGCGGATGCTCCTCGGCGTGAAGGAGCGGGCCGAGCGCTGACGTGCCCCCGCCACACCAGTTCTCCGATGTGAGCCTCCGAGGGACTCGCACGTTTGAAGTCGCCCAGCGTTGACTGCGGCCTAACCACGGCTTGCAGCCGTCGGCGCGTGAGAGGATACTTGGCCGCGCGCCGCGGCTGAAGCCGAGGCGTTAGAGCGACTCGGTCAACTTGCGAAACGAGGAAGCGAATGAGCATCCGTAAGACCGGAGCTGCTCGGCAGGTACTAGCCGCGCTTATGGTATCGCTAGTACTCGCCATGGCGGCCTGTCGCGGCTCCGAAAAGCCGAGCACGGGTGTGCTTTGGCGCGATCTGTCACCACATCGGAATGATTCTGTGTTCGTCAACGGGACTCACCTCAACTATTTGGACTGGGGTGGGACTGGCGAACCCCTCGTGCTGGTTCACGGCATGGGTGACAATGCACATGCATTTGACGACATCGCGCCTCTGCTCTCAGGCCGGTATCGAGTCATCGCCTACTCTCGACGTGGTCACGGTCATTCAGGCAAGGAGGGTCCATTCTCCACGGAGACGCTACGCGAGGATCTGAGACTCTTGCTCGACAGCCTCGGGATTGTGCGTGCGAACCTCCTTGCGTGGTCGCACTCCGGAAACGAGTTGACTTCATTCGTTGAGAACTTCCCTGATCACGTACAGCGCATGATCTACCTGGAGTCTGCGTACGACTGGAACGACCCGCGCCTCGCACCCGTGTTTAAAGCGTTCCCGCTACCGTTTTATCCGGTTCAAGAGGCGACGCAATCCTTCGAAGCGTTCAGGACGTCGCAACTCCGCGCCGCCTTCCCTACGATTGCCGACTCAACGCGGCTCGAAGCA
>JANNVO010000148.1:0-1737 GCA_031414475.1 Rickettsiales bacterium | reverse complement strand
TTCAATTTTTGGCTTACTTGGACCAAATGGCGCTGGTAAATCAACTTTAATAAATATTTTGGCTGGAACTGTAGTAAAAACATCCGGTGAAGTTAGAATTATGGGTACTTCAATAGATGAACTTCCTAAAAAAGCTCGATCATCAATTGGAATTGTTCCGCAAGAAGTTTCGTTTGATACGTTTTTTCCAATTTATCAGGCACTGGAGTTTTATGCTGGTTATTACGGAATAAAACCCGGCCAACGTAAAACAGAGGAGATCTTAAAGGCTCTTAGTCTTTGGGATAAAAGAGACAGTTTTCCTCAGCAACTCTCTGGTGGTATGAAGAGACGTTTTCTTATAGCTAAGGCGATGGTACATTCACCAGCTGTACTAATTCTTGATGAACCAACAGCTGGTGTAGATTTAGAGCTTCGTTTGCAGCTTTGGGAGTATGTAAAAACGTTAAATAAGCAGGGTGTGACTATTATTATTACAACCCACTATTTGGCAGAAGCACAAGAATTATGCGATGAAATTGCCTTTATCAATAAAGGAAAAATCATTAAGCAAGACAAGAAGAGCAAATTACTTCAAGATCTTGGAACAAGGCATATAGATGTCGAATTTAGCAGCTCTGTAGATCCAACAAAGCTTGAATTTGCTAAAGGCTTGGTTGAAATATTGTCTGCAAACAAGCTTCGTTTTCAGGTAAGTGCTACTGGAGATAATTACTCTAAAATACTACGAAATATCAATGAGATGGGGGGCGAGATCAAAGATTTAAGAGTCTCTCAACCAGATCTTGAAGTTATTTTTCATCAGATTATGCAGGAATAAATATGTTCGAAATTCTGCCTAATAGATCTATCATTCATGTCTTTGGCCCTGATAGCCAAAAATTTCTCCAAAGTCTTATCACTAATGATGTAGTAAATAAAACATACACGTACAATTATCTTTTAAATAATCAGGGCAGATATTTGTCTGATTTTTTCATATACCAGGATAATAGTGAATCTTATTTTTTAGATGTTGATAAAAACAGTAGCCTTGCTCTAATTAAGTGTCTAACTATGTATAAGTTAAGAAGTAATGCAGAAATTCGTGATGTTTCAGAATTTTATGCAGTTTTATACTCAGCAGAAAAGCTTCAAAACGTAGTATTTTCATTGCAAGATCCAAGATATGATAAACTTGGATTTAGATCATTAATAAAAACAGAAAATATCACTAAATTACAAGGCAATGCTAGCGACTTATATCTTAAAGATAAGTATAATTTTGCTATTGTGGATGGCAATTTAGACTTGGTAGTAGAAAAGTCAATTCCAATTGAATTTGGGGCTGAAGAACTAAATGCAATTGACTATAAAAAAGGGTGCTATGTCGGTCAAGAAGTCATTTCAAGGACAAAGTACCAAGGGGTGGTTAGAAAAAAAATATTCAAGCTACAACGATATGGCACGAATTTTGCCCCTATAGAACAAGGTACTGAAATAACTTTTGATGGGACCAAAATAGGAAAATTGTGTTCATTTTATGAAAATCTTGCTATTGGGCTTCTTTGGGAAGAAAAGTACTTGGGGCTTGCAGAAAAAAAAGTTATGATTAATGATTGTATCTGGGATGTTGCCGTACCGCCTTGGAGGTAAGGGTCCAAGTATTCTTATAAGTATAGATATAAAAGTGTGTTTGAGCAAATAGCTCTTAAGCCGTCATAACGAGTGACCATATGGGAAGCGGTCAGCATACAA
>JANNVO010000147.1:0-28618 GCA_031414475.1 Rickettsiales bacterium | reverse complement strand
TCTTTTTTACTCATGTTTTTTCACAAATTACCAGTAATATGACAATTAGGTTCAAGCATTGGGATCAGTAAAATTTAGGAAAGCAATTGATTTTGCTGTAAAGTACCACGGTTCTCAAAAAAGAGCTTCTGGTGAGCCGTATTATTACCATCCTCTTCAAGTGGCTGAAATCATAGCTCAAATGAGATTAGATTCTGACTCTATTGTAACGGCTATATTGCATGATACAATTGAGGATACTGATCTGACTATTGAATGTATTGAAAAAAACTTTTCCAAAGATATTGCCAAGCTAGTCGATGGGGTTACCAAGCTAACTAAGATTGAATTTAAGGCTGATAATGTTCGTCAGGCTGAGAATTTTCGTAAATTATTACTTGCAATGAGTGATGATATAAGGGTTCTTTTGATAAAATTAGCCGATCGATTGCATAATATGCGTACTATTGACTTTATCAGTAAACCTGAAAAAAGGGAGAGAATTGCGCTTGAGACAATGGAAATTTATGCTCCTTTAGCCGAAAGAATAGGAGTTCAGCAGATCAAAGGAGAGCTGCAGGATATATGTTTTCGAGTTCTTCATCCCGAAGTAAGGGAATCAATTTTGAATCGCTTTGATAGTATCGAGAGTGGTAAAGAAAATTTTGTTGATCAAATCGTCCAGCAGATAAAAAATACTATTTCCACTACTGGTATGGAAGCAGATGTTTCTGGTCGTAGAAAAACGCCATATTCAACCTGGATGAAAATGAAACAAAAGGACGTTGGTTTGGATCAGTTGTCTGACATTGTGGCATTTAGGGTAATTGTAAATTCTGTTGAAGATTGTTACCGTGCTCTTGGGATAATTCATAGTGCCTATAAAATGGTGCCAGATAATTTTCAGGACTTTATTAGTATACCTAAAAATAACGGATACCAGTCACTTCATACGGTAGTAATTGGGCCGTTGATGCAGAAAATTGAGATACAGATTCGTACTAAAGAGATGCACGAAATAGCTGAACTTGGTGTGGCAGCTCATTGGCGATACAAGCAGGGGCATGTCGATCATGCAGATGGCAAGAAATATACCTGGATTAGGGAGTTACTGGCTATTTTGGATCAAGACGCGGCTCCAGATGAGTTTATACAAAATACTAAGCTCGCGATGTACTATGACCAGGTATTTTGTTTTACTCCAAAAGGGAAGCTTATTGCTTTGCCTAATGGTGCAACGACTGTTGATTTTGCATATATGGTTCATTCGGATATAGGGAATTCATGTGTTGGAGCAAAAGTTAATGGTCGAATTGTACCTCTTAGGACACAACTAGTGAATGGAGACCAAGTAGAAATAATTACTTCCAAAAATCAAACAGCTTCTCCCTCGTGGGAAAAGTTTGTGATTACTGGAAAAGCAAGAGCCGAGATTAAAAAAACAATCCGAGCTCAGCAATATGATCAATATGTCAAATTGGGGCATAATATTATCAGCAAAGCATTAAAAGTTGCTTCTATTGAGAACGAAGCTAAAGCTCTTGAGGTTGCTACTAAATTTTTTGATAAAACAAAAAATGACCTTTTCTTTGCGATTGGTGAAGGAACAATTACCAGAGAAGAAGTTGTAAAACAGGTGCAACCAAAGAAGAGTAGATTAAGCTCTACTTTTTCGTTGCTGAAGTTTGGTAGGAAGAGAACGCCAGATAGTAAGCAAGATAATTCTGTCCCAATTAAAGGTCTGATTTCCGGCATGGTTATGCATTATGCAAAATGTTGCCACCCTTTGCCTGGCGATAAAATTGTTGGAGTTATACATACTGGAAGCGGAGTGACTATACATACTTCAGATTGCGAAATGCTGAATAATTTTGCTGGCATGCCTGAGAGAATAATTGACCTGACATGGGATAGTAATACTTCTAATATCCCTTTTGTTTGTAGAATTACTTTAATTCTTTTGAATGAATCAGCTAGCTTGTCTGTAATTTCAACTGAAATTGCTAGAGATGGAGGCAATATTACTAATTTTAAAATTACTAGCCGTAATCCAGATTACTTTGAAATGAATTTTGATATTGAAGTTGATTCAGTTGATCATCTTGAAAAGATTATTAATTCTCTTAGGACCAAAAAAGTAGTTCAAAATGTCCAGAGGGCAAAATATTAAAAGAGATTAGACCTCTTGCATAACCCATAAATGAGCGAGGAATTTTTAGAAAAAATACTAAAGAAGTGTGTTAGTTATTAACAATTGAGATCTGTGCATTCGTCATATTCAATTTGGATAGTTGAATGCTCAATATCAAATTTATCATGAAGTATCTCTTTTATTTTTTTAATTATTTTGGAGTAATCATGCTCTTCTTCTACTAAGTTAATGTGGAAAGTAATATAATTTTTGCCTGTATATAATGACCAGATATGAACATGATGTATAGCCATTATTTCTGGAATATATTTTTTTATTTCATGAATAATTGCCTCAGCAGTTAACCCTTTTGGAGCACCTTCCAATAAAATATGTCCTGAGTTAATAATTAATCTATATGTGGCTTTCAATAATAGCAGGGAAACAAATAATGATAATAGCGGGTCAGCAATTACTTTACCGGTAAATATTATAACTATTCCAGCTATAACCGCGGCCAAAGACCCAAGTAAATCACTTAAAACATGAACAATAGCGCTTTTAATGTTCATGTCTTCATGACTTCCTTGACGCAAAATAATAAAGGAAATGGAATTTACTATTAAGCCTAATGCACCTATATAAAATAATATATAGCCATTTATAGGAGTAGGGCTGAATATCTTATTAATTGCTTCATATATAATCCATAGTGTTAATGCTAATAAGCTAATACCATTTATAAAAGCTGCGATAACTTGGAATCTATGATAACCAAAAGTTCGCTGGTTATCGGCAGGTTTTTTGGACATAATTATGGAGAACCAGGATAAAAATAGTGCAAAAGCATCGGCGAACATATGCCCTGCATCAGCAAGTAAAGTAAGGGAACCGCTGATAACGCCTCCAATTACTTCCACTATCATAAAACTTACAGTAATAAATAATGAGCATAAAAGAAGCTTACTATTTGTACTCGATACTTCTTGATGGTTATGAGAATGATCCGACATAAATTTTACACTTTTTTTAAAAGAGTTATATAACCATTTACCTGCCAGAGGGTACCGACTATAAAGCCATTAAGGTTAGGGATATGGCTTACTACTACTAGGGGCGCGCTATAGACAAAATAAAGCTCTTACAACTGTATAATGTTATTAAAAGAATGACAAACATAAGCTTTCAATGTCTACTTGAAATAAGTTTAGTCGTTGTAATTCTTTATCAGATTATTAATGCTATGTATTTTATGGCGGTATCGGAATGGAGCTTAGATTTGGTATGACTGGGTTAAGATAAATAATTAAGGTTAAATATTGAGGATTAGCTTTACTTGAAATATTATCGAGGTTATTTTGTAACAACATAGTTAATTATATTAGAGTTTTCATTGAAAAGTAAAAAGATAATTGGTGTTGGAACTGACATAGTTAACATTAAGAGAATAGAAGCTATATTCAAAAAATATGGTGACAAATTCTTGAGCAAAAATTTTCATGAGTTGGAAATCATGGATTTTAAAAACTTGCCAGAACATAAAAAATTAGGTTATTTAGCAAAAAGATTTGCTGCGAAAGAAGCGATATCAAAGGCTTTGGGTTTTGGTATAGGAGAGAATTTGGCATTTGTTGATATTGCTGTTACTACGAACGAATTTGGTGCTCCCAAGGTAAAAATAGATTCCAGAAAGAATTTAGATATTAGTGAATATGATATCCATGTTTCTTTATCAGACGATCAGCCATTTGCAGTTGCATTCGCAGTAATTACTAGTTAATATTGACCGAAAATTTATGGGGGCTGAAACAGATGTTACTACTTGAACTGAAGAGAAAAAGAGGAACATTAGACACAATTCATTTTGTCGGTATTGGTGGTATTGGCATGAGTGGAATTGCCGAAATTATGCATAACCTAGGCTATAAAGTACAAGGTTCAGATTTATCGGAAAGTCACAATACTAAGAGGCTGCAAGAAAAAGGTATTAGGGTTATCATTGGACATGAAAAACAAAATGTAAGTAATGTATCGTATGTTGTTATCTCTTCCGCTGTAAAGTCTGATAATCCCGAAGTTGTAGCGGCAATAGAAACTAAGATCCCAGTAATTAGAAGAGCTGAGATGCTTGCTGAATTGATGCGCTTGAAGTGCTCAGTAGCAATTTCTGGTTCACATGGAAAAACTACTACTACTTCGCTAGTCGCGTGTTTATTTGAAGCAGCTGGTCTTGACCCAACAGTAATTAATGGTGGGATAATTAATAATCGTAGTACAAATGCATATTTAGGAAAAAGCGACTATTTGGTGGTAGAAGCAGATGAATCCGATGCAACGTTTATTAAGATTCCCTCAACGATAGGTATTATCACTAATATTGATCCTGAGCACATGGATTACTATAAGGATTTTGACACTTTAATATTAGCATTTAAAAGCTTTTTTAGAAATTTACCTTTTTATGGTTTTGGAGTTGCTTGTATTGATCATCCTGTTGTTAGAAAATTAGTCGAGGAAGTAACGGAAAGAAGAGTTATAACTTACGGAATCGATTCAGCAGATGCCCATGTTATAGCGTATAATATTAAATCCGATACGTATTCTTCAACATTTGATATCAAATTTCAATTGCCAAGTTCGGTTGGTATGACAACAATAGAGCATATAACAATTCCAACTCCAGGAAAGCATAATGTGTTGAATTCACTAGCAGCGATTGCAGTTGGTATTGAGCTTGATTTTGGTATAAAGGTAATCAAGAACGGGTTTAAAGAATTTCAAGGAGTTAAAAGGAGATTTACCAGGGTAGGGCAGTATAAAGGTGCGGAAATAATTGATGATTACGCGCATCACCCAGTTGAGGTTGCCGCAACATTAGCGACGGCGCGAGTTATTGCAGATAGTCGCAGCGCTCGTGTGATTGCTATTTTTCAACCGCATAGATATTCAAGGCTTGAGAATTTATTTCTTGAATTCTCTCAATGTTTTGGTGACGCTGATGAAATTTATATTATGGATGTATATGCAGCTGGTGAGTCGCCAATTAAAGATATTAGCGGTGAAAATCTAGCAAAATCTATACAAAAATTAGGGGCTAATGCAAAGTATCTAGGTAAGCATGATGATATCCCTTCAATTATCAGGGATATTGCTGCGGAAGGAGATTTGTTTGTAATGATGGGTGCTGGAAGTATTAGTACATGGGCCAATCAGTTACCAGAAAAATTGGATTTATTTCGAAACTCTACTTTAGAAGGTAATTTGGGCGTTGATGCGGTACTCGAATCCTCACGTGCACTTAAGCACGCTCCGGTTGTGCGTTCCGATTCTCCTGCAAATTCCTCTTCTATAGCGAGTTTGGAAACAAATCCGTTAGTGAAATAACCTTTATGAAATTACCAATTGTTAGAGGAAAATACAAAGAGAAGTATAACCTAGCTCACTTGACATGGTTTAAAGTGGGTGGAGCTGCTGATGTGTTATATAAACCAGTTGATGAAGATGATATAGCCAATTTTTTGAAGCAAAACGGTGGAAAATTGCCTGTGACTGTTATTGGTGCTGGTTCAAATATAATCATTAGAGATAGAGGTATTGAGGGAGTTGTTGTTAAACTTGGTAGTGGTTTTACAGAAATAGAAATTTTACCTGAAGGCGATCTTTTAGTTGGAGCTGCGTGTTTGAATTTTAATCTGGCTAAATTTGCTGGGGCAAATAGCATAAAGGGTTTTGAATTTTTGGTAGGTATTCCAGGGACGGTCGGAGGAGGGGTGGCAATGAATGCTGGATCATATGGCTCAGAGTTTAAAGACATAGTGAAGTCAGTTTATGCGCTTGATAAAATGGGCACCAAAATACAAATTCCACTTGAAGATATTGGTTTTGATTACAGAAAAAATTCGCTGCCAACAAATTTAATATATACAAAAGTAGTATTTCGAGCTGATAGAGGAGAGGCTAATGAAATTAAGCTGAAAATGCAGGATATCAATGAAAAAAGAGCTGCGACTCAGCCTGTTACTGAAAAAACCAGTGGCAGTACTTTTGCCAATCCAGAGGGAAAGAGGGCTTGGGAGTTAATTGACGAGGCTGGACTTCGAGGTATGCAAATAGGTGATGCAGTGATATCTGAAAAACACTGTAATTTTATGATAAATCAGGGTAGTGCTAAGGCTTCTGATATGGAGCAATTGGGTGAATTTGTGAAAAATAAGGTCAAAGATCATAGCGGTATTGAACTTAAATGGGAAATTAAGAGAATAGGAAGAAATGAGAAAATTTAACACGATTTATTTTGCAAAATCGAAGATAGTCGACTGCTCTCTAAAAGATAGTACGATTCTTGATAAATATGTAGAAAAAAATGGTCAAGAAATTGATAAATTTAAATTAAATGCCGTCATTGGCAAGAAGTTTGTTGTTGTTGTCGGGGGTGGTATGTCTGCTGAAAGGGAGGTGTCTTTTATGTCCTCTAACGGGATTGTAAATTCTCTACTGGAACTAGGGCATTTTGTAGTGTTTGTTGATATGGGAGCCGATATTTCTTACGTTTTGCAACAATTGAACCCTGAGGTGGTATTTAACGGTTTGCATGGTACATATGGTGAAGACGGGTGTTTGCAAGGGGTGCTTAATATTTTACGTATCCCATATACAGGTCCTGGGGTTCTTGCTTCCGCAATAGCGCTGAATAAGAAAAAATCTCATTTTATTTGCAAAGCGAACGGGATCAATGTTGCCAAAGCGATGTTTGTCAGAAAATCGGATAATATAAAAAATGATCCCATGCCTAGACCATACGTGATAAAGCCTTTGTTGCAAGGGTCAAGTATCGGAGTTGAAGTAATATTTGAGGAAGATGACTTCACTTTTGAAAACTATGAATTTGAATATGGAGACGAGATTATTGTCGAACAATATATCAAGGGTAGAGAAGTGCAAGTCGCGGTCTTAAATGGTAAAGCAATGGGGGCGCTTGAGATAAAATTGTTAAAATCCAAACGGTTCAATGATTACCAAGTTAAGTATAGTCCTGGTTTTTCTGAGCATTTACTTCCGGCTCCTATACCGCCCCTTGCGTATAATAAAGTTTTGGAAATATCAGAGTATGCTTGTCGCGTGTTTGATTGTGACTCGGGAATAATGAGGGTAGATTTTATCTATGATGAAAAAGAAGATAAATTTTATTTGCTCGAAGCGAATACTCTTCCGGGTATGACTTCAATGTCTATGTGCCCAGAGATAGTGGCGCTTAAGGGAATTTCATATGTCCAGCTGGTTGACCAAATCCTTAGTGGTGCGCAATTCGAAAAATGAAAAATAGAACGAATCGCACTTCAACTAAAGTAAATATTTCTTTTCGAAGAAGGCTTTGGGCCTACTATCATCGGGTCGCTTTGTTATTAAAGATATTGATAGTATTATTTGCCGTTGTATTTTTTTACACTAACGTGCTCGATAATTACAAACGCATAGCTCAAAATTGGTTTTTCAAGTTTTCAGCGGATTATGGTTTTATTTTGGAAAATATAATAGTTGAAGGTCAGAAAAATACTCCGCTAAAAGAAATAGTTGATTCATTGATGGCAGATAAGGGAGTTCCTATTTTTGCCATAGATATTTTAGCAGTAAAAGAAAGGCTAGAAGAAAATATGTGGGTAAAAGCTGCGGTGGTAGAAAGAAGGTTGCCATCAACAATGTATATTGCAGTGGTAGAACGTAACCCAATAGCAATTTGGCAATTTGAGCAACGTCTATATCTGATTGATTCAGAAGGAAATCGTATTTCTGCATATAATGGGCAGGAATTTGAAGGTCTTTTGCATGTTGTAGGTCAGGATGCTAATATTTATGCTGAGGTCCTGCTTGATGAGTTAAACAAATACCCTAATTTAGCATCAAAGGTAAAATCTGCAGTGAGATATGGACAGCGTCGCTGGAATCTCAATTTCAAAGAAGGAATCACCGTAAAGATGCCGGAAGTAGGTTTTATCACGGCCTATGATTATTTAAATTCTCTTGATAAAAATAACAAGTTGTTTAATCAAGATTATAAAATGTTAGATCTCAGAGATGCTAACAAATATTACCTAGAGAAAAATTAATATTAGTGCTTGCAAGTAAAGTTTTCATGCGTTATTTTGGATATTTAATTATATAAACTTAAAGTTAAATAAAGTATGAAATTTGATATCGATGTAGCTATTGTTTTTGGGTTTTTGTTTGTTAATCTTGTCGTAGGGCTGCTTTACGGAAGAGGCGTTAGAAACATCAAAGATTATGCGCTTGGTGGAAGGAATTTTAGCACAGCCACTTTGACGGCTACGATAATTGCAACATGGATTGGTGGAGATAATTTTGCATTATATTTATCAGAAACATATATCCATGGTCTGTATTTTATATTCTCAGTCTTTGGAGCGTTTGCGGCATTCTTAATTACTGGTCATATTTACGCGCCTAGGATGGCAGAGTTTCTTGGTGATTTATCGATTGCTGAGTCGATGGGCAAATTATATGGTAATAGTGCTAGAATTATAACCTCTTTGTCTGGCTTTATACTAATGGTTGTTGTGGTATCAATGCAGTTCAAGATCGCTTCCACACTTCTGGAGCTCTTAATAGGTGTTTCTGGCATATATACAACATTAGTAAGCGCGTTTATAGTTATTATATATTCTAGCTTTGGCGGAATAAAATCTGTAACGTTTACTGATGTTATTCAGTTTTTTACTTTTGGTACAGTGGTACCATTTATAGCGCTAATTGTCTGGTCAGGAATAGACGATGCTGAGATTGTATTTAATACGATACAGACTAATCCACTATTCGATTTAGGTGAGTTATTTGATTATCGTACGCCAAAATTTTGGAGTTTCTTAAGTTTAATGCTGTTATTTATAATTCCGGGTTTTGATCCATCGACTTTCCAAAGAATGGCGATGTCAAGAAACATTAATCAAATGCGTAGGGCATTTACTTATGCAGCAATAGCTGTTTTGGTTATTCAGTTGTTAATTTCTTGGATTTCAGTTTTGATTTTATCAAAAAAATCTGGCCTCGATCCGAACAATCTATTTGCCTATATCTTAGAAAACTATTCATATACTGGACTAAAAGCGATGTTTGTTGTTGGTGTTATGACGATGGTTATGTCGACAGCCGACTCTTGCCTTAACTCAGGTGCTGTAATGTTTTCGCATGATATAGCATCTAATTTAAAATTTATTAAAAAAGATAATGAGCTTAGAGTATCTCGTATTGCGACAGTAGTGATCGGAGTTTTTGCTTTATTATTAGCTCTTAAATTCGATAATTTATTTAAGCTATTTATATTTGGTTATAGTTTTTATATGCCTGTAGTTACTGTACCATTTACACTTGCAGTACTTGGATTCAGAACCAGCTCTAAATCAGCTCTAGCTGGTATGATTTCAGGGTTCCTTGCATCACTTGGTTGGATGTTTTTAGATACTAAAGTTGATAGCGTTATTCCTGGTCTTGTTGTAAATTTGGCCGTAATGCTTTCGTATCATTACCTGCTTAAGCAGTCTGGTGGCTGGGTACAAAAAAAAAGACCTGAATCTGTCTATAGTCGCAAAAACCGATTAACTGAGGCTATTCAGCGGGTTAAAGCGTTTAGTTTTTTAGGTTTTTGTAAAGGTAATTGCCCTAAAAATGAATCTGTTTACGTATTATTTGCAATTTTTTCTATAATTTCGATTTTTTCGATGAGTTGCACTATTTCTGGTGAGCTAAGATTTCAGTATCATTCTCTTATTCAGTCGTTGTATTTTTCGACGTCGGTTATAGCTGTTTTCTTTCTAACGATATTTATGTGGCCAAAAACTTTTCGTGAAAAAACTTTTGTGTCGGTATTCTGGATATTTGGATTATTTTATACACTAACTTTTGTAGTTGGTTTATTTGTGATCATGAGTGACTTCAGCCAAATTCCACTTATGATGTTTATTTTGAGTGCGGTGGTTTTGTCTATGCTAGTGCGGTGGCAGGCGGCTCTTTCTTTAATAATTTTGGGGGTTATAAGCAGTATTTATTTCTTTAAATACTATGCTGGAGTTGGCTACTTGGAAGAGAATTCTGGTAGCTTACAATTTAAAGTCATATATATGTTAATTTTGGTAATTAGCGTACTTATAGCTTTCCTCAAGCCGAAGCAAGAATATGTTGAAGCAACTGAGAATAAGGTTGGAAAGTTGGAAATAGCAGTCAATGATCTTGATGAGAAAGTCATTCACTACTCTCAGCGTGTTGCTGACCAGGCATTAGAGATCGAGCGACTTGGGGCAACGGCACAGAAGATACTCAACAATGTTAATCATGAACTGCGTTTGCCTGTTGGTAACGTAATGAACTTTGCCGAGATGCTTTCTGGAGGCCTTGAGAAATACAGTAAAGATCAGCTGAAAGAGCTTTCGGATGAGGTGTTTAAGAACTCGAATCGTTTATCAACGATGATATTGAACATGCTCGATCTTTCAATGTTGTCTACATCCAAAATTGAGTTACAAAAGAAGACTGTGAACTTGAGCGAATTAGTGGAGGATAGGGTAAATAATTGTCGTAAGATTTACTTGCAAGGCAAGAAGATTGATTTTCAGATGAGCATTGAGCCTGATATTTTAATTGCATTAGATCCAAACTATATTCGTCAGACGGTTGATAACTTAGTGATTAATGCTATTACTTACAGCAAGAATGGTACGATTAAAGTCAGTTTGTTGTGCAAAGATAAGGATATGGTTGAGTTTGAGATCAAGGACAAAGGTATAGGTATAGCACAAGCGGAGTTGTTTGATATCTTCACGCCATTCAAGATGGGTATAAAGACAGAGTCTAAAGCTGAAGGTCGCGGCGTTGGCTTGGCTTTATGTAAGTCGGCGATTGAAGCGCATGGAGGTATGATTAAGGTTGAGAGTAACGGTGACGTTGGAGCAACGTTTAGATTCGTGTTATTTCTTAGATAATGGTTCTTAGAAACGGGGATTATAGCATGATTTGCTCGGTTATGTATATCACCTGAATTTATTTCAATGAATCTGGTTCAACTCAAAGAATCATCATGGATCCAAAGGCGTAAGCGCTCATCAAATTCATGATTAATATTTGCTATGATGGTTTTATTATGAGTGGTTCATAAAAATATCAAAATTTATAATTAATTCGTTCTCAAGTAATGGTAATTAATGTATAGTCATGAGCATTGTTACTAGAGGGAATAATGTTTGATTATAACGCAGCTTTTGAAAAACAAGTTGAGCAAATAAAAGCCGAAGGAAGATATAGGAATTTTGTTGGCTTACAAAGAGAAGCTGGAAATTTCCCGATGGCTTTTTGGGGGCCCCTTAAGAAACAGGTCGTAATGTGGTGCATAAATGACTATTTGGGTATGAGTCAGCATCCAAAGGTTATAGAATCAGCTGCCCAAGCTATTTTGAACAATGGAGTTGGTTCCGGCGGCACAAGAAATATTGGTGGGAATAACCGTGCAATAGTTGAGCTAGAACAAGAAATAGCTGACCTACATCACAAAGAAGAGGCTCTGGTCTTTACATCTGGTTATGTTTCAAATGATGCAAGTTTGACTACGCTCTCTAAAATAATGCCTGATTTAATTTACTTCTCAGATGAGTCTAATCATGCATCTATGATTGCAGGAGTAAGAAATTCCAGGGCAGAAAAGTATATATACAAGCACTTGGATGTAGTGCATCTTGAGCAATTGTTAAAATCTGTAGATATCAACAAACCAAAAATGATTGTTTTTGAATCTGCATATTCGATGGATGGTTTAATTTCTCCTATTGGTAAAATCTGTGAGTTGGCAAAAAAATATAACGCTATGACTTATATTGATGAAGTTCACAGCGTGGGTTTATACGGAAATAGAGGTGCTGGTATCGCTAATATGCTTGGCTTTGAAGATAAAATAGATATAATTCAAGGGACCTTGGCTAAGGCTTATGGGGTGATAGGTGGTTATATTGCTGGCAACAGCTCTTTAATTGATGCAATTAGGCTTACAGCAAGTGGATTCATTTTTACAACCTCATTGCCACCAGCAATTACCGATGCAGCAAGAGTAAGTATCCGTTACTTGAAGGATTCTAGCGAGGAGAGGGAGCAACACCAAAGTGTTATATCGAAAGTGAAAGTATCTCTAAAAATGGCTGGAATTGGAGTGCTTGAAAATCAAAGTCATATAATTCCTATCATAATTGGTGATCCGGAGCTAGCTAGAAAAGCCTCTCAGCTTCTTATAGAAAAACACAGTATTTTTGTGCAGCATATCAACTTTCCAACAGTACCAAGAGGAACGGAGAGGCTTAGAATTACACCAACGCCAGGGCATACACAGGAGATGATTGTTAATTTGACGAATGCTCTTGTAAGTGTGTTTGAGGAATTAGGGATTAAACCAAAGGTTATCGAAGCCGCCTAGAACAACATTTATGCTAGATTTTCCTAACATCGATCCTGTAATTATATCGTTTGGTCCTCTTGCAATCTCATGGTACTCCCTTTCTTATGTGGTAGGCATCCTTTTAGGTTGGTACTATGTTTTGCAACTTGTCGAAACAAATTCTCTCAATATAACTAAAAAGAACATAGACGACTTTGTCTCATGGGCAATTATTGGTATCATCATTGGTGGTCGTTTAGGTTATGTTATGTTTTATGATCCTGTGAAATATTTTTCTGACCCAATTCAGATCCTCAAAACATATGAAGGTGGAATGTCTTTCCATGGAGGAATAAGTGGTCTTGTAATTGCATCATTCTTATTTTGCAAAAGGTATAAAATTGCTTTCTTGGGATTGATGGATCTTTGTTCAATTGTTGCGCCAATCGGATTGTTTTTAGGAAGAATAGCAAACTTTATTAACGCTGAGCTTTATGGTCGAATTACTGATGTATCGTGGGCATTTATTTTTCCAGGGAGCGATGGTTTTCCAAGGCACCCTAGTCAGCTTTATGAAGCAATCCTTGAAGGTTTTGTGTTGTTTTTTATTCAAAGATATGCCGCTGGCAATCTTGGTGCTTTAAAATTTCCGGGATTACTATCTGGTGTGTTTTTAATATTCTATTCGTGCTTTAGAATTGCTGTAGAATTTTTTAGAGAGCCAGATTTAAAAATAGGGTATTTGGCAAATTATTTTACTATGGGACAATTATTGTGCCTACCTATGATTATTGTTGGGGTTGGTTTAATTTATTTTAGCAAAAATCAATGCCAATCGACGCAAAAATAAGAAGTAGCATTGCAACAAATGGCTACATCAAGATTGATGAGATGATGAAGCAAGTATTGTCGATTAATCCAGATTCTTATTATATGTCTGCTGAAAATATTGGAGTCAATGGAGACTTTATTACATCTCCAGAGATATCTCAATTGTTTGGTGAAACAATTGCTTTGTGGGCGATTGAGCAATGGCAAAAATTGGGAAAGCCGAGTAAGTTTTGTTTGTTAGAACTGGGACCTGGCCAAGGAACCCTTATGGATGATTTGTTGCGCACTTCTTCCAGAATAGCTAAGGCATTTACCAAGGCAACTAGCGTTCACTTATTAGAAATTAATCAAAAGTTTATTCAGAAGCAAAAAACGAACCTTGCCAAGTATAAAAAAGAAATTACCTGGATTGAAGATATTTCTGATCTTCCAGAATTGCCATTAATAATAATTGCCAATGAATTTTTTGATGCCTTGCCGATAAAACAATTTGTAAAAATTCAGGATAGATGGTTTGAATCGATTTTGGTTGTTGATCCGATAGATGGACAAATTAAATATAGCAAAATTGAAATACATAAGGCTTTGCAAAATCAACTGCAATTTGACCATGTAAATGCTAATGACGGGGCAATTATAGAAGAGTCAATTGAATCTCTTGAAATAATTAGGAATCTAAGTAATCGCATCCATAAATATTCTGGTGCTGCTTTGATTATTGATTATGGTTATGACATTAAAACTCTGGAAAGAACTAGAAACCAATATAATTCAACTCTTCAAGCTATTAAAAGTCATCAATATTGGCCGATAATTGATACATTAGGAGAGGCGGATTTAACAGCTCATGTCGATTTTGATACACTAAAGAAAGCTTCAAGGGAGCGTGGAATTAATGATTTTAGAAATTTTTCACAAAGAAATTTTTTGCTATCATATGGTATTGGGCTGAGGTTAAGTGAGCTCAAAAAAAGCTTGCGGCAAGCAGAATATGATATTGTCGATAGGCAAGTTTTGCGCCTTATTTCAGAAGATGCTATGGGGGAGCTTTTTAAAGTCTTAGAGGTATCTGATACCAAACCTCGGTTTAAATGAGACAACGAATTTTGTAAATCTCGCTTGTGCTTAACTTATTTTAAAAATAGGCGGCTCGCCGCCTATTTTTCCATGCTGGAAAATGTTATAAATTAAGATAATTAGGTCTATATCTCCTTGCAAAAATTTGTAAAATCTTCTATCCTCTCTAAGTTAAAATAATCATTAAATATGAGCATATATAGTGAGTGAATTCGAACTAAAAAACATGCTACCTATAAGCATTGAAGACGAGATGAAAAGTTCTTACATGGACTATGCGATGAGCGTGATTGTAAGTCGCGCAATTCCTGATGTTCGTGACGGTTTAAAACCAGTTCATCGACGCATTTTATTTTCGATGTATGAAGGTGGCTACCATAGCTCGAAGCCACATAGAAAATCAGCCAGAATTGTCGGTGATGTAATAGGTAAGTACCATCCACATGGTGATGGAGCTGTATATGATTCGCTCGTTAGAATGGCGCAAGATTTTTCTTTAAGAGTTCCGTTGGTAGATGGTCAGGGTAACTTTGGCTCAATGGATGGAGATTCTGCTGCGGCGATGAGATATACGGAATCACGCCTCACTAAAATTGCCCATACTCTCTTAGAGGATATTGACAAAGAAACTGTAGATTTCTTACCTAACTATGATGGTTCAGAGAGTGAACCAACAGTTCTTCCAGCTATGTTCCCAAACCTTTTGGTAAATGGAACTGGTGGTATTGCCGTTGGGATGGCAACTAACATTCCGCCGCATAATCTTGGAGAAGTGATAGATGCAGCTTGTGCTTATGTTGATAATAACGATATAGAGCTAACAGAATTAATTTCTTATATAAAAGGACCAGATTTTCCAACTGGGGGAACAATCTTAGGAAGTTCAGGCATTCAATCTGCATATCTGACTGGTCGTGGAAGTATTTTGTTCCGTGGTAAGTGTGAAATCGAAAACAATAATGGCCGAGAAGCAATTATTGTTAAAGAAATGCCGTACATGGTAAATAAAGCAAAATTAGTTGAAAGAATTGCTGACTTAGTACGAGAAAAGAAAATTGAGGGTATTAGTGATCTTAGAGATGAATCGAATAAAGATGGCGTTAGAGTTGTAGTAGAGGTGAAGAGAGATGCGGTAGCAGAAGTTGTCTTAAACCAGCTTTATTCCTACACTCAGCTTCAAACTAGTTTCGGGGTAATAATGTTGGCCCTAGACGAAGGAATGCCAAAAGTCATGAACTTAAAGGAAGTTATTGGTGCATTTGTTCGCTTTAGAGAAATAGTAATCACTAGAAGAACTATATACCTGCTTAATAAGGCGCGTGATAAAGCTCATATACTTTTAGGCGTTAGAATCGCGGTCAGTAACATTGATGAGGTGATAAGAATCATTCGTGGTGCTTCAAATCCTTCTGTGGCAAAAGATCTTTTAATGGAAAAAGCCTGGGACTGCGGAGCTATAATAAACCTGATCAAGCTAGTTGATGATAAGGCTAATATCAAAGATAACAGCACTATTCATCTCTCAGAAATTCAAGCTAAAGCAATCCTTGAAATGAGATTGCAACGTTTGACTGCAATGGAGAAAGATAAGATTGAAAACGATCTTGGTGATTTAACAAGAGAAATTACCGAGTATGTAGATATATTAAGCACCAGAAGTAAGCTTCTTGCAATCCTTAAGTCTGAATTGATCAGAGTAAAAGATGAATTTGCAACGCCAAGAAGAACCGATATTATTGAAGGGTCTTTTGACCAAGATATCGAAGATTTGATTCAGAAAGAGGATATGGTAGTAACGGTAACGCTCAGTGGCTATATTAAGCGTGTACCTCTTGCGACATACCGAGCTCAAAAACGTGGTGGTAAAGGGAGATCTGGTTTGTCGATGCGTGACGAGGATATTACAACGCAGCTATTTATTGGCAACACTCATACACCATTGTTATTTTTCACGGATCGTGGTCAGGTATACAGTCTAAAGCTTTATAAATTGCCTTTAGGCAATCCTCAAAGTAAGGGTCGTCCGATAGTCAATATCCTTCCTCTGCAAGATAAAGAAACGATTACTAATGTTATGCCTATGCCTGAAAATCAGGAAGAGTGGGATAACATGCACATCATGTTTGCAACGGCAAAAGGTAACATTCGCAGAAATGATTTGTCTGATTTTAAAAAGATACAATCAAATGGTAAAATTGCTATCAGAATGGATGAAGATGATAGTCTTATTAACGTCAAAGCGTGTAATGAAGACGACCATGTTCTGCTTGCGAGTAGACTTGGTAAAGCAATACGTTTTCCAGTAAATGCAGTCAGAGTATTCAAGAGTAGGACATCTGACGGCGTGCGTGCTATGAGGTTGGCGGCGACTGATAAAGTAATATCGATGACAATCTTACGCGCTACTAAGTCAACGATAGAGGAGCGCGAGGCTTTTCTTTCTATACCGTTTGAAAAGCGTGTAGCTATTTCTTTGGGTGATCATGAATTTAATTCGGCTGATTTTGGATTAGAGCTTTCAAAAGAGCAGATTATTGAGATGGCCTCTGCAGAAGAATTTATTCTGACTGTAGCCGAGAACGGTTTTGGTAAAAGAACATCAGCTTATTATTATAGAATTACGAATCGTGGCGGAAGTGGAATTGTGAACATGGTTCTATCTGACAAGACCGGTAAAGTTGTTGCTTCGATGCCGGCTAATATGAAAGATGAGCTTATGCTTATTACTAATAACGGTAAATTAATCAGATGTAAGCTTGATAGCGTCCGTGTTACTGGAAGAAGTACAAGTGGTGTTATATTGTTTAAAACCGAAAAGGACGAGATGGTAGTCTCCGCCTCTTTGATTGCTGAGGGCTCTTCAGAAGAAGATGATGAAGATGGCGAAGATTTTGAAACGCCGACAGAATAGACCTCTTACGTAATTAATTTCTATCGGTAATTTTGTTGTCAAAGCTAGTCTTTGCTCCTCACGTACAAAAAGTACGCTGCGGTGCTCGCCTTCGCTTTTTCTAAAACTTCCTCTATATAAATTTAATTACGCAAGAGACCTATAGTCAGTGTTGATAAAATTTTTGAGTTGTTTTCAAAAAAGAACTTGGTTTAAATTTCTCTAAGAATAGTTTCTGTTTTTTAGTCGTTGCTATGTCGCCTTCAAGTTATTAACTTGGCGGTGACATAAAAGGGCGGATTTTGAAAACATAGGCGTATAGTAAACCGCATTGAATTAGGTTATTAAATCCCGTCGCGAACAGAACTTGCGCAACATGGCAAGCAATACAGCACGGTCATGCCGGACTTGATCCGGCTCTTCTTCTGTCTCATGGATACCGGAATCGAGTCCGGTATGACTATAAACATTCAGGATGACTCGTTTTTCCTATACCGACGCTCCCAACTGGTCGCTTGCCATGAGGGTATGGTTTTGTCGCCCAATTCAATGCGGTTTACTATATAACCTAAAAAAAATATAGTTAATTGGCGTTGAGTTTAAATGCATTCTATCAAATAAAAGATAATTTCTTGCTGTAAGTCAGAATAAAAAGAAAAGGCTACACACCATATTCTTGTTTAATCGTATCCAGCACGTCCTGATATGCAGTATCTAGAAGTGGCTCACCATGTGCGCTTAACAAGTGTCTAAAGGACAATTCTTTTAATCTCTCAAAATCAGTGGCTTTTACTGCCATCGCTTGCTGCCAAATTTTTGAAATAGTCGCTTTACCAAAAAAACCTTGCTCTTGATAGGCTGCAGCAGTTTGCTCACTGAAATACTCATCTGTGCCTAGCCAATTTTTAATGCTATCACAACTAAGCAAAATACCATCATGCTGTTTAATATGAATCACTGCTTCTGGGAACGTTGCTGTCGCAAAAATTAATAATGAACAATTTGCAAATGGTTGTTGTCCTTGTGCAGTAAATTCAACATCGATATGACAACCGTGCTGATCGTGCATGCCAGGCAAGGCCCAAAGAGCTGCTTGATATTTGTGGACATAAAAAGCATCATCACGACCATGAAAGGCACCAATACGGATCACCTTATCAACTTGACCAAGTTTTTCTAAAGCTATCAACCCTGTATCAGTTAAGCGGACGCTATTGATCAGGGATAATTTACCTTCTTCACGTACAATAATCATGTTACGACTATGTTGCAGCTGAACCCCATCATGCACTGTTTTATTGGTTCCAGAGACAAAAAAGATATCATCAAAAATTTGTCTTATCTCGCCATGTGGCCAAGCGGGTGTTTGCAATGTCATTACGTTAGCCTTCCAATTTGTTGATTGATACTGTTCTGCTGAACTTCAAGCTAATGAGTTTATCAAGTTTAGACATTGGGTCAAGTTGTTTTTGTGTACCATAGTTCAACTGCTTTTACTATAGCCTTTATGCCAGCAATAAAAGTGTGATTAGAATAGTCAAAAACACTATAAATACAATGAATATAGCTGTTTTCTGGTTATGAATAACTGCTAATTTAGTGGATATTTGATGCTCCAAGCTTCCAATCGACCATGACTCGGTGGGTTGAGTATCTTCGTTACTTTTGCTAAACCACCAGGAATGTAGCTGCAGGAATATTTTTCCAAACCATTCAATCAGGTTAATAGATTCTGTATGAAGTTTTTTGATTTTGTATTTTAAGGCTAGATAAAAACCAAGAGATATTATAATAAGTTGCTTTAGACTATCAAAACTAAATATACCAGCATGATCAAAGACGGTACTATTAGTTAAAAATAGTAACTTGCTACCAAATAACCCAACGCATGTTAAAACAAAACTCATAAAAATTAGGCTTGCTTGTGCATAGGAATTCAATATAACAACTTGATATTCTCTATTTTTTAAACAACTTTTCCAAGGAAGAGAGTAAACGGTCACTAGGCTCAATAGTATCGGAGCTAGGTAGAATAGCTCTCCAGAAAATAGATGGGAAATTGCAGACTTAGTGTATAGAGATGAGGTACCTGGCATACTTATCATCATAGCGATACCAACTATAGTACTGATTATAATAGTATTATTACTAATTTTTTTTAGGTCAGAACAATCGATAATTTCTGTCGAGTCAATTACACTTGTAGCACAAATGCTAAGTGTGGCTTTATACAGGATATGTATGAACAAGTAGCATATGACTGATCCAATGGCTACTTCGCTACCAACGCTGATTCCCATTAACATTAATCCCATAGACATAATTGATAGGTAACACAGTAGCTTGAGGATATTATTTTCTAGAATGGCTTTAATGCTTGCGTAGGCTATCATTATTATGCCGATATATTTTAGTGCTAATAGTCCAGCAAAAAGCTTTAGTATGAGCAGTAGAGATAGTTTGGTAGTAAATGAAATGAGGTAGATAAATCCTGAAGTTGAGGCGTTTTGGTAGTAGTTCACCATCCAGCCGCTAAAGGGGAAGGCTGCTATATTTATCAGCATGCCAACAAGCATCATTATTAGTACAATGCTAGAATATTCAGGATTAGACATCAAAGAGGTGGCGCTTACTAGTGCAAGTGATTTGCTCTTGGAGATAATATGTACAATACCAAGTAAAATTAGGCTACTGCTTGTAAAATGTGTAATGAAGTATTTTTTTGCTGATCTTATACCATTTAATCTGAGAGATGGTATTATGCTAAAGCGACTTTCTCCAATAAAAATTATTGCAGATGAAAATAGCATCATAAACTCAAGGCCAATAAATAAAGAGAGAAAGTCACCAGCAAACAGGCATAATAACGCAGATGCTGCGTAAGCGCTGCCAAGTATAACTTCAAGTTTTTTATTTTGTCCTATGGAGTAAAGATTAGCGGCAAGTAGGACTATGCAAAAGGCAAGGCCGATTAACTTATTGTAGAATGAGCCATCACAAATAATTTCTGTTTTAAATAAATCAAAAACTACTTGCATAGGCATAATGTAGATGGAGATTAGAGCTGCAATCGGTATAAAGATAGCAATGTATCTAAAGATTTTCTCCTGTTTGCGCGTGCTAATCAATCCAGCGACAAATGCTAATATTATAAATGCAGGGTGATGGTACATATAGTTTTTTCGGTTTAATGTTATAGCTTTCTCAGAATATATTTGACTACTACTAATAGTACGTTTGCTTTATTGAAGTCATACCAATTTCCAGGGCTCTTTTGTGTCATTCCCGCGAAGGCGGGAATCTAGAAAAATATAATTTCTGGATCTCCGCCTTCGTGGAGATGACATAAAAGGTAGGTAATTTATACCTAACGCAATGTGATTGGCTATATTATATAAAGCCTAAAAATTTTACTATCACTTGTTGAATAAAAAAGAATCCAACTACGCCAGATAAGCATAAAATAATACTAATAATCATAAATATTGGCAATTTTTTCTCAGCTTCATAGTTTGAGCTAACAACCCTTTTATCAGTTGATTCAGCAAAATATGGCTTTAGCTTAAGATGTAGGATAAGCTTCTCTGAAGCTGGTCGATAGATAAAAATAAGTATCTTTATCACATATGCGGCAGTAAACAGAGAGCTAATTAGGAGGGTAATAATCACCAGAAAATTATTTTGCTCTGCAGCAGCAAGGAGAATATAAAACTTGCTTATAAAACCAGCAAAAGGTGGTATGCCAATTAGTGATAGGCCAGCTATCAGCATTACAAAGCTTGTTTTAGGCATGGTATTTTTTATACCAACCAATTCGCTCAAATTATAAGAATTCTTAACGCTGTACATGTTGCCAGCAGCATAAAACATGCAAATCTTGGAGAAGGAGTGAGAAATCATATGCATTACTGCTGCTACAAACCCTTTGGGTGAAAGTAAGAAAACACTTAGCAATGCTATTGAGAGCTGATTAATAGTTGAGTAAGCTAGTATCATCTTAATTTCGTTAAAACGTAATACCTGAATTGAGCTATAAATTATTGTTACAATAGGGAACAAGACTAGCCAATTATAACTAGCAAACAATGTTTGTAAGTAAGCGATGCCAAATACGTAAGCGATAATTTTGTATGTGCAGAACAGTCCAGTTTTTACTACAACTACTGCATGGAGCAAGGCACTGACAGGATAAGACGCAACCATAGCAGATGGTAGCCATCCATGCAGAGGAAAAAGAGCCGATTTTGCGGTACCAAAAATCATCATTAATAGTAGTATTATTGCGTGCGAATTCTTAAAATGACCGGCAATAAATCCGCCTTGTACAAAGTTGCCACCTCCCGTGTTAGCATATATAATGATGATTGCTGGCAAGAGAAGCACTAGCGCGCTAGTCATCAGGATTTTTAAATACTTAAACAATCCTTGAGTAGATTTTTTACTAGAGGAGTGAACAATCAATGGTATTGTAAAAAGCGTAAGCATTTCATAGAAGATAAACATAGTGAATAGGTTGGCTGAAAGTGCTATAAAGCTTCCAGTCATAATGCAGCAATTGAGAAAGAACAAAAATCTGTTGCTATTCTTTATCTCGTTAATTGCTAGAAACTTGATGGTATATAAGAGAGAACAGGTCCATAATACCGCTAGCAAATTTAAGAAAATCATACCGAGAGATTCCAATCGCAATGCAATAGAGTATTTACCAAAGTCAAGTATAGTAAAGCTAGGTTCAATACCATTGAGAAATAAGTAATCAAGCATAAGTACATTACACAGGAACGATATGCTTGTAGCAATTAGGAAGAAGCTTCTAGTGGAAGAATCTTCCTTTGAAATGAATGGGGTGATGAGATTTACTATGCCGATAAATATCGTCAGAATAACTAGAATATTTGGTCCGGCAAGTTGCATCATTTAATCTAATAAAGTAATTTGTAAACTAGAGTATAACTGATTCGGTATAGCCAGCAAGCGTTGCCATATTATTCATATAAATAAGCGACATTATTTGAATCACTACTATTGCTGTTAGACCGTATAGTTTAGTCTCTATTCTTATAGGTTCATTGTGATGCGGGCTAAAAAAGACAGCTCTTGCTAGCCTTAAATGATAGAGAAGCGAAAGCATCGAACCCAAAACTACTGTTATAAATTCCGTTATTAAACCTTTACTAATTAGCAAATCAAATATGTTTATTTTGATTAGAAACATACTTGTGATAGGCATACCAGAACTGAATAGTAGGATAAAAGCTACAAGAATTTTGAAGAATATACTCTTCTCTATGTAAACAAAATTGGCAAAACTTAAATCTTCCTTTTTATTTTGGATATGTGCAACAACGGTAAATAATGCAATTTTATTGATTGCATCAATAATTAGTAGTTGGAACAAGAGTTGTTTTGCTTCTGGAATGGTAATTAATAAAAATATATAGCCAATTTGAGAGGCTGTGGAGTAGATAATGACTTTTTTGAAGTCGCGAGATTTGAGAGCTAAAAATGTACAGATTATTATTGTGAAGATAGCAATTGGGCGCAAAATTAAGGACAAGGTGTTTAGAATTGTTTCGTTATCAATAGTAAAATGTATAAATCGTAGAGTAATATATACTCCTAGAACACTTGAGATTGCTGCCAAATATGTCAGTACAAATGGTGCGGTAGAAGAATAGGACCTGATCATCCAAAAATGCATTGGGAAAAAAGCCATTTTTAGTATTACGCCAGTCATGAAAAATGCCACGGCAGTTATTACTAATCTCGAATTATCACTATTGTGTAAAATATTTGCTACATCAGAAATATTCAGGCTGCCTGTTAGCGCAAAAATGAAGCCGATACCGATTAGAATAAGCGTAGCACCAATTGTTCCCATTATTAAGTAATCAAATGCACCGATCAATGCTTTGGCCGATCTTCCTTTAGACATAAGTACATAAGTGGATAAAGACGAAATCTCAATAAATACATAAATATTAAAAAGGTCATTTGTACTTATGACGCCTAGGTAACCAACATGTGCAAATAACAAAAGTGAATAGAAAATATGCTGTTTACCGTATTCGATATAGTTTGTAATAGTGGAATTAATTAACTCTTTGCCAAAGACAAGAAAAAATAATAATACGGCATTTATAAAGATGATAATGGGTTGGTTTAACTGATCTAGTCTATATACAATACCAATTGGTGCTGACCAATCCCCAAAAGCATAAAAGATGGTATTCGTTTTTGTTAGTTGAAATGCATAAACTGAAAGTATTAGAGATAAAAACATGCTGATAATAGCTATTATCCATGAGAAAAACCTATTGAAGCTTAATGCAGCAAAAAGTGCTCCAGCCAATGGAATCAGGACTTGTAGCGCTGGAAAGTGCTTTGCTAAAATACTCATTGAATGTTCCTTTGATCTATCTCGCTTGCACTGACAGTATCATATTCACGCTTTATTTGATAAATTAGAGCAAGGCCAACAGACATGGTAGCAAATCCAACGACTATTGCCGTTAGCATCAATACATGCGGTATCGGGCTTGAGTATGTATGTAAGCAGTTTAATGTATTTTGACAAATGTCTATAGGGACAATACCGTCTCTAGTTTTTCCAAGTGATATATAAAAAATGAGCACCGAGCTTTGGAACACACCAAGACCGATAATTTTTCTTACGTAATTATCACTAGTCAGCATTATAAACAAACCAGCGTTTAGTATAATTATGGCAAATATATATATTAAATGCTGCATTTTATAGTTTTAGTCCTCTCGAAGTAGGGTGTATATTAGGCACATCACGGATGAAACTGTAAGGCCAACACCAATTTCAATCAAAAAAATTCCTAAATGTTGCCCGGCAATTGCATTACTATGAAGTGAGTTGTAGTTTAAGTAGTTATCGTTGAATAGCAATGATATAATCCCAGTACCTGCATAGAGAAATACTCCCATTATGCTGCATATTAGCAAAGCTTTGACAGAAATAAATCTTAAAAAATGCTCCTTACCAAAAACTAGTTCATATCCAATTATTCCTGTGGCAAAAATTACACCAGCTTGGAAGCCGCCACCTGGCGATATTTCGCCATTTAGTTGAATGTAAATCGCATATAAAGTTATGTATGGGATGATAAAAGACAATATGAGTTTTATTACTATAAAATCTTTAAGCATGAGTATTTTTCCTGGAAACGATTACTAACACAGCAAGACCGGCAATCAGAATAACTGTTGTTTCGCCAAGTGTATCGTAACCTCGGTAACTGGCAAGTATAGCTGCAACAAAAGATGGAATGGCAATATCGGTTTTTGTGTTTTGGAGATAGTATTTTGTTAAATGTGTTTGTACATCCGAGTCCTGTGTGCCAAATGATGGTAGATCAAGACTTACCCAGGTCAGTATAACTAAAAGAAAGGAACATAAAGTTGCGGCGAATAAAGTATTTAGTTTTTTTAATTTCCCAGTGTCTTCTCCAACGATTTTAGCTACGTTAAGTAGAACACAAGTTGATAAACAAGCCCCAAGAGCTGTCTCAGTCATGGCTACATCGGGAGCATCCATGAATAAGTAGCATATACCGATGAACAAACTGAATACGGACATGACTATGATGGATTCAATTAAGTTCCGGCTTATGATTAGCCAAAAGCAAGTAATTAGCAAAACTAAAGATGAAGTAAAAAGAAGTATCTCATCTAATACAAAGCTAATTTTGAAAGGTAAGGTAAAAAACTCTTCCATATGAATTACTTAATTCTTCCTTGTTTATCAATTTTATAAAGCACTGAAGCTCTCGCAAGGGCAAAGGTCAATGCTGGGTTTAAGATAAAGAGTATAACAGTTATGGCTAATAATTTAAATGAAGAGCTGTAGCTATCTTGTAGCATAGCCAGACCAATTAAACAGACCGGAATGCCGCAACATTCTATTACGCTTGCTGCATGTAGCTTTGTATAAAAATCTGGAAAACGAAATAGACCTACTATTCCTGATATAATGAAAAATATTCCTATAAATATTATAATCCAGCCTATATATATCATATCATACTATTCTCAATTAAAATGACACTAACGAATTATGCAAAATAACGTTTTTTACTCTTGACTCCAAAGACGGTAGATGACTAAACAACCGTCATGCTGAACTTTGTTTCAGCATGACATACTTGGAGTCATACCGGACCTGATCCGGTATCTCAGGAGGCATAAGGAGGTCCTAGGCTTAAGAGAAGGCAGGGCTTTGCCAAGTAAAGCTTAGGATGACCGCCTTGTTGCTTTCGGCCCAGCATCTTCTTCCATATATCTATGTACTTAATTTCTACATTATATTTCTCTAATACTCAAGAAGTACAAAACAAGAACAGAATTATTTAGTCTAATATGCTTAGTGCTAAGTGATCAATCGATTATAGATAATATCATCAAATACTCGAGTTTTTAGCGTTCGGGATTTGGCATCTAACTGAATAAAGGGGGTATTTTGCAAAAGGGTTGGATAAGTCCAGAGTTTCTTATTAAATCAAGTAAAGCTGATAATACAGTAATTATTGGCTATGCAAGTGTTTTTGAAGTAACCGATAATCAAAACGATATTATTTCAAAAGGTGCTTTCAAAAATTCTGAAAGTCATAAGGTTAGGTTGCTTTGGCAACATGATATTACTAAACCAATAGGAGTAATAAAATACTTAGAAGAAGATGAATATGGCCTCAAAATTGAAGCTGAGATTAATAATAAAACTCTATTAGGTTCTGAAGCTACTGCGCTTATCAAGCAAAAAGCTGTCAGTGGATTAAGCATTGGGTTTACCATCAAGTCGTCAGATTACAATAGCCAAGGTCTGCGTGTTATTTATGAAGTTGATCTGATGGAAATAAGTATTGTTACCTTTCCAGCAAATAGTATGGCTGGAATTAATCAAATAAAGCAACATCATTTAAATGATACAAATTTTAATTGCAGGGCATTAGAAGAGTTAGCTCTTTTAGTAAAGAAATTAGAAAAAATTTAGGAGGAATATGCAAGAGAGTGAAATTCAAGCAATAGCACTTGACGTAAAAAAAATTTTGGCTAAAGAGTCAAAATCAAGTGTAAAAATCAATGAGATAGAAGATAAACTTAATAAAATGAATCATTATTCTTCAAACACCCATATGGATCATTTTTCAGTTAATGAGGAAAAATCAGCATTAGATAATTTTATACGTAAAGGGATAGAAAGCGACTTTATAACAAAATCTTTTAGCGGAGGAGCAGAAGAAGGTGGAGTATTCATCACTCCAGCTCTGAGTCAAAAAATTATTTCAGGAATCAATGCTAAATCACCGATGCGCCAAATTGCTTCTATCGAAACTATTTCGACAAGAGCTTTGGACATAATTATTGAAGATGGAAAATTTGCTTCTGGATGGATTGGAGAAGCTGAGGCGAGGCCTGATACAGATACACCTAAATTAAAGAAAAAAACTATTCAAGCGCATGAAATATATGCACAACCGAAAGCCACTCAGAGCATTATCGATGATTCTGAAATAAATATTGAAAGTTGGTTAGCCGAGCGATTGATAGATAGTTTTGTTAAGTTAGAAAATGAAGCATTTATTACTGGAGATGGTGTAAACAAGCCTAATGGTTTGCTCAGAGATGCTAACGTAGTAGCCATAGAAGCCATAGAAGCTGGTAAAGAAGTTAAGCCAGATATGCTGCTAAAGCTTATAAATTCGCTTGATGAAGGGTATCTTGCTAATGCTAGTTTTTTAATGAATCGCAGTACTTTATCTGCTATTCAATCGCTCAAAGATAAGACTGGAAGATTTATCTTGCAGCAATCACTTACTGATCCATTACAACAAAGTATTTTTGGAGTCCCGATTGTTATCAGCTCTCATATGCCAGAGATACGTGCTGACAGTTTGTCAATTGCCGTTGGAGATTTTAAGTCAGCATATAAGATAGTTGACAGATCAGGGATTAACTTGCTTAGAGATCCTTATACAGATAAGCCGTTTGTTAGATTTTATGCTGTTAAAAGAGTTGGTGGTGATGTAGTAAATCCTGCCGCCATTAAATTTGCTAAGTTTTCTGCTGAGTAGTTTAAATTTGTTTGGGCCGCTTTGAATAGCGGCCCTTTTTCATTGAGGCACAAATGATCGTAAATTATTTTATAAAAGACATTAAAGCAGAAGAGATTTGGCCAGTAGAAGAGGTGAAAAATTACTTACGTATTTCTCATAAATATGACGATAATTTGATACAAAGCCTTATTGAATCGGCAACAGAAGCTGCAGAAAATTTTACTGGTCTTAGCATACATCAAAGGCGAATAGAATGTAAAATACAGAATGCCAAGAGTGATTTTACTTTAAGATATCTACCTATACTTAGTGCTGAGGAGGTTTACTTAGTTGAAAAAGATAAAAAGGAAAAAATTACAGATAAATTCGGTCATGCCAATACTAATACTAATCAAATTCATTTTAATGATGAGTATGTGGGACAAGATGTGGAAATAAAATATATTGCAGGTCTTGCGCAGATAGCAAGAACTATAGCTCATGGAATACTTATGCATGTTGCATCGATGTATGAGCACTTGGAAAATGGAACGAATTTAAACTCTCAAATTCGTGATTTATATCTGCCATATAGAATTATAAAGATTTAACCAAGTGAGTGGATATGAAAAATTCTAAGATGATTTCTCAAATGGTTCATAAGATCGTTTTTCTTAAGAATATTGCAAATTCTGAAATAGATCCGCCAAAATGGGAGCAGGTAACAGAAAGTTTTGCCCAAGTAAAGCCGGTATGTGATAACAGGCTGGTTTTGCTAGAAGGAATGCAGTTTGGCAACGTAATTACAGAAGAGTATTTTCTTTTCAAAATTAGGTTTATTAAAGAACTTAATAAAACCATGCGCATTAGCTTTCATAATCAAATTTTTGAGATAAAAAGAATTATTGACGAAGATTCAAAAGGCAGGATGTTAAGTATCGTCGCTCTTAAGATATAGGAAAATTATGTCACTTACATTTATTCACGATTTTCAAAATCGAATTTATTCTTCTTTAGCAAATGATCAAGAAATTATGTCCATCGTTAAAAAAGTGTATATCGGTGTTATTCAAGACGGAGTTAGCCCATTTTTGCTTATAAACATTGCCAAAGCTGAAGATTTTTCTGTGCATAATGTTGCTTTATATGAAGTAGAATTTCAAGTTTCAGCTTATGCAAAGGATCAAAATCATCAATTATTAGTTAAACTTTCTGATTTGATAGTAAAG
>JANNVO010000146.1:0-1760 GCA_031414475.1 Rickettsiales bacterium | reverse complement strand
TGGTAGTGAGCTCAGAACCACGGTACCTTTGGCTAGTTTTGTAAACCAGTCAATCGCTCTATCATATCGTTCTTTGGCTTGCTCATAGATAAAATCAGCATTACATAAAACGGCAATATGGAACTTGGCTAAAGTCAAACAATGCTGTAATATCAAGGAATTTCTATCTAGTCCTGTTTTGCTAAATATTACTTCAACATCATAAACAATGCGCCCGTCGAATGTTTTTAAACTATTCACATTTGCAGTCAGATAACTTTTCGCTTCTTCTATTGCAGCTCCTAAAGCTTGTGCAACTAAGTCATCGTTACCTTCGGTAATTTGTTCTACTTGGTAAGCATAAATTACACTCCCTAGATCTTCTTTTTCTAAAAACATATTTTAATATTTACGTGAACTTCTATGTCCCACAGAGTAAGTCGCTTCATTTTTTTCAGATCTATTTTTTAAAAGCCAAACTCCACCTTCTAGCAAATCGGGACCGTCCATTACTTTTGCGTTTTCATCAACACCTACAAACTGTTCAGCCATTCGCTCCATATTTGGATTGTTCTTTTCATCGATGTTAAAAATGATTTCACCAGCACGCCACAAAGGCTCAAGCGTTCCTTCAATTCGATTGAATTTATCACCTTTACTTCTTGCGTCTAGAGACATTGCTAATCTTCTTTTTCTAGTACGTCCCGTTGTTTGAATAAGAGGTTTAATAACTTGTTGGTAAAAAGGATCTTGTAAACTATTATTCTCAATCCAATCTCTATGAACACTCAATCCATTATCGGTTATCCATTCAGAAGCATCAAACAGATAATCCACAAAAACGGACTGTCTCATATTATTAAGCCATATCTTATACAGATAATATTTGTTTTTGTATAATCCAATTACACCTACTCCCTTTTGTGATGCGCTACTTTTATCTTTATTTGATGTTGCAGGATCAGCATAAGTAAGTATAGCTTCACAAAAACGAATAGGTGGACATTTGCCCCAAATTACGCTTGTGAAAATCTTGCCAATCGTTGTTGGATTGTTATAATATTCCTTTTGCTGAGAACTTAATGTTATGGGTTTTAAAGCCCGATCAATCATTGCTTCGGTATTCTTTTGTGGCCAAGTAGAAAATCCATTTTCATCACGAATATTAA
The DNA here is from genome assembly GCA_031414475.1 of Rickettsiales bacterium. GTDB lineage: Bacteria > Pseudomonadota > Alphaproteobacteria > Rickettsiales > Rickettsiaceae > Megaera_A. The sequence continues at coordinate 612 of JANNVO010000146.1, read as the reverse complement.
TAACTTCGTGTACGTCTGATTTCTTACCCATTTCTGTAATGCAACAATATTTTGCAATAATATTGCCACAAGCAATAATTAATAAAGGGACTGAAATTGACCTAGTAGGAATCAACGCCTGTTCAATCCATTCGTATTTTTTCTTGATGGTTAGAGGATTTCTACAATCTACATCTGTATCTATATCATCAATAATAATTAAGTCAGGTCTTGCAGCATCATTACGCGTTCCACGAGGTGATTGTCCAGCGCCTAAAGCCCTAAATGAAGCTCCTATCCTAGTCCTAAATTCACCTGATTCCCAATTCCCAAGACTCTCTTGAACACCATAGTCGTTGATAAGTCTATTATTAACTTCAAGTATTGTTTTATAGGGTAGTAACAATCTTTCAGCATCATCATAGGTTGCAGAAATAAGTAATACTGTTTTCTTTTTTCCTGTACAGGTTAAGTACAAAACCTCCATCATTGTTCTAGCAGATTTTGCTAATTCACGAGACCAAGAACGCACTTCGTACCATTCTGGATTTTCTAAAACTCGTCTGGTTGCTTTTATATGAAATGGTGCAGGATCGGAAGTGTAAAAATTTGGAAAATAGTATTTAAACCATT
>JANNVO010000145.1:0-1758 GCA_031414475.1 Rickettsiales bacterium | reverse complement strand
CGAAATTGGAAACTTCCCTGCACGTACCTTGATCGCAGGCGACGCTGGTTATACCGGTACACCTGGTCTCCGTCCAAGTCAGTTGGGCAATGCAGACCTGGGCTGGGAAACAACTGAGCAGGTTGATATTGGTATTGACTTCGGTCTCTTCAAGAACAGGATCACGGGTGAAATTGATTACTATGAGAAGAAAACGCGTGATCTGTTGTTGGGTGTGAATATTCCTGCTACTTCCGGTTTTGGTAGTGTGACCAGGAACCTTGGCGAGCTGACTAACGAAGGATTCGAAGTCGTATTAAATACACAGAATACTGTTGGTGCCTTTAAATGGTCAACCAGTCTGAACGCTGCAAGGAACATCAATACAGTAACCAATATCAGCGGTCAGATCATCGAAGGTGGAGTGTCGTCCATGAACCGCGTCGTGGAAGGCGCTGCAATCGGCGTGTTCTTCACACCTGAATTTGCCGGTGTTGATCCTGCCAATGGTAACGCGCTGTTCTATAGGAACACCAAGAAAGCAGATGGGCAGTTTGACAAGTCAACTACTTCCGTCTACGCGGAAGCACAGCGTGTGATTGTGGGTAATCCTAACCCTGACTGGATTTGGGGCTTTACCAACAACTTTAGCTATAAAGGATTTGATCTTTCCGTATTCTTCAACGGAGTTACAGGAAATCAGGTGAATATTTATGGTATGGGTCGTTACTCTTCAGCCAGCATGCTGTATGAGGATAACAACACTGCTGACCAGTTGAAGCGCTGGAGGAAGCCCGGCGATATTACTGATGTTCCCCAGGTTCGTCTGTATCGCGTGAACGGGTCCCAGGCTTCCAGTCGTTATATTGTCAATGGCGATTATATCAGGTTGCGGAGTGCCTCTCTGGGTTACACATTCAATGGCAACTGGTTAAAGAAAGCCAAGATCGAAAAACTCAGGGTTTATGTTCAGGGCTTCAACCTGTTGACGATCACCGACTATCCTTATTGGGATCCGGAAGTTAACGCAGACAGTTTCGACTCAAACATAGCGAAGGGCAACGACTTCTATACGCCGCCGCAACCACGTACGATCCTGTTTGGTGTCAACCTGAACTTCTAATTCATTAATCGAAGACAATATGAAATCAACAATAAATCATTTCAAGAAAATCGCCCTCCTGGGAGTGGTATCATTCACATTATGGAGTTGCGAAGACAAATTAAATATTGAGCCCCTGCAATCTCTGTCGCCCCAAGTAGCCCTTGCTGACGAAGGCGGTGTGCAAGGGGCACTGGTAGGGGCCTATGATGGCATGCAAAGCGCCACTCTTTATGGAGGTGAGATCCAGGTGCTGAATGATCTGGTCTCGAATACTGAAGACATACAGTTCACAGGAACATTTGCAGGTTTATCAGACGCCTATAATCTCCAGATGGTGGCTAACAACAGCTTTGCTACCGGTACATGGGCGGCTGCCTATAATACCGTTAACAGGGCTAATACCGTGCTGGCTAATCTGGAAAAAGTGACATCATCTCCTGCAAATAAGAGCCGTGTAGAGGGTGAAGCCCTGTTCATCCGCTCGGCCATGTTCTTTGAACTGGTAAGGCTTTTTGCTAAATATCCCAATGATGGCGATCCCGCTACAAATCCTGGTGTTCCCATAGTGCTGCAGGCTACAACCGATGCGTCTGTGGATCTGAGCGTTGCACGCAATACCGTGAAGGAAGTGTACGACAAAGTGATCGCGGATCTCGCAAAAGCGGAAACTCTTC
>JANNVO010000144.1:0-2994 GCA_031414475.1 Rickettsiales bacterium | reverse complement strand
ATTCTTTATTGCAGTCCATATATCTTTAGTTGCGACTATATTATCTACATCTACGCCGTTATCTTTAGCACGATTAAGATAGTGTTTTATCGCCTCTTGTCTTTCCTCTTTTGAGCCAAAAATCAAATCGCCTTGGTCTTTTGCTTCCTCAACAATCTCTAATTTTTTAAATTTATACAATAAGATTTTAATCTCTTGTTGAAACTTTTGCAACGCCTTCACTAAAAACCCCTCACCAGTAGTTGTAATCTTATTACCCGTCACATCAAGGTATTTAAGATTAGGCAATAGATTAAGTGCGTTAGTTACGCTAAAAACGTTATCATCATCCATAGAACTATTACTTAAATTAAGTTTCGTAATAGTGGCAAAATCAGTTCTAGGAAAGTAACCTAGACTACCATAAAAAAAATCAAACTCTTTTTGAGCAGCAGGTTTGTTAAGGAGAACCCATTGTTTTTGGCCCAGATGGTCGGAACGTGTGATTCCGGCAATGTGGTGCTGTATCCTTTATATTTCCTAGAGTCAAGGGCAGTAGATAAAAAAGTTTTTTTTACTATATATTTTAACGCAATCCCTTTCTTCTCATAGGTTACAGAGATTTTTGTTCATTTTAAATTCCATACCTCAATGAGAACAAAGAGTAGCTTCTCTTTTCGTTTTTGGAACTCTTTGGCTAAATTGGGAAATTATTTATCACCTCGTCATACTTTTTCTGCGCATCTGTAATTGATAATTTAGAGTATATTTCTAATGATTTTCTGGAATCATGTCCAGAATAAGGCTGTATAAGAGCATCATCCACTCCTTGCTTTTTCATCCAAGTCAGCAAAAAATGTCTCAACTTATGAGGAGTCATTGTATACTTCATTTTTGCCAATTTACTATAATGCAACAGTATTTTTCTAATACCTCTATCTGTATATGATCCCTTACGTATTGATTCAAATAAGTAAATTGCTTGCTTTTCTTTGCAACTTTTTATATATGCTACCAACACTTCCCTAAAACCTTTCGGGAATGGAACAACTCTATCTTTGTGACCCTTACCATCATTAATCTTTATTTGACACTGACGTAAATTAACGTCTTCTATCTTTATCTTAATCAGTTCTCCAACTCTTATTCCTGTGTACAATAGAGTTTTGATAAGGACCATATGAGCTACATTTTGTCCATTCCATACTAAGTCATAGTAATTATTTATTTCCTCTTCTAAAGGAACATATGGTAATTTTTTAGGTTTTTGTTGTACAACAACCTTCAATTCTGTCCGTAAGTGTCTGAATAACTCCTTTAGATAAAAATAATCTGGTCTTTCACCCCTGAGTAATTTAGCTACTTGTTTAGCCTTTTGCTTTACTGTCATCTGTCTAGTTATCATTTGCTAAACCTCAATTGGTATTCTTTCATTCATGTCTAGGTAATACAATCCATATTGACTTACATGGTGGTAGAACAATGGTGTTATTGCTCTTTTATCTTCTAATGTTAGAAGTTGTTCAAGCTGCTCTTCTTTAATAATTTGCTGAAGTAATAATGTATTGATGTATACTAAGGATGATTGAACTAAATGTAGCGATAAAATAGATAATTCATGATCAATCTCATCATTAGATGATAATACTCCTCTTTTGCCAAAAAAGATAAACTTATTCCCTGAATGCCAGTTTTCAATAACATTTAAAGCTTCGTCTATTTCTTTTCTTAAATCTTCTGAGATAAGATATTTACATATGAATATTGATCTTACAGCCCTGCCAAGTTCTAAAAGTGCCTTATAAACAGGACTCTGAGTGTTTTCTACTATCAACCTCTTTAGTATAACCTCAACTTCCGCAGTACCTGTTTTTAATGCAGCCAAGTATCTAATAATCTCATCATAGTTATCTATAATTAATTGCCAATTAATAGGTCTACCCATTATATCCGCAATATTGGAATATAAATTACGTGCTATATTATTATCTACTTTTGCTATCTTTAACTTGCCTATTCCCTTAATTCTTGGTCTTAACTCAATTCCTAACAAATAACAGAAGGCAAAAGCTATCAGACTTTGCCCATGAGTGTCCGTTGAATGACCATCTATTTGAACCTGAGTCTTGTGGTTAATTATTCCTACTAACATTGCTGATATTTCTGAATCAGAACACCTTCTTATCTGAGACGATATACATAGGGCTTTTTTCTCAACGTGCCAGTAAGCCATTATGCCGTTACCCTTATAACGAATATGGTACTCACTCATTAGGTTTTCATCCCACGATGCTATTTTTGTTGAATCGGATGCTATTAAACTTTTGATGTTACCCCATAACATTTTATCTCTTATTTCCAACGTGCTATTAATAAGCTTTCTTATGACATGCTTCATTATTTCAGGGTTTAAGTATCGTTTTTTTATATATTGAAGATCTTGCCCTGTCACACCTTCAGTGCCATTACAAATTCTTTTAAAGTCAGTATTTGTTGCCATGCTATATATACATAGCAGCAACCTTTGGCGTAATAATTCCTGATTCATGGATGATTTATCGGTAATATCAATGATTTCTGTTGTTAATCCTATCCTGATATCGCTTTCTTTTAGAATGTTTAATAAACTCAAATTACCCCATTTTCTTAAAATATTTTGCTTGAGCATTATTAAATTTTGTGGTTCTTCTTGCGGAGCATGAGGCGTAATAAAAATATGAGATTTACCTTTTTTCGTAGCAATACGAATATTAGGGTTAGAGGCTATTGTCTCGTTCAGTTCTTTTGTAACATTTAAAAGTGATTGTTTGACTTTTGCAATCTCAACATCTCCTACCTTATCTAAATCCAATAAATTACAGTAGTAATCTTTCCTACTGTAAAAATCTGGAGGAAAATCTTTCTCTGGATCAGAATATTTTAAAGAATGTTTAATCCATATGTTCTTACATCTAAGTTCTTTCCTTAATTTTCTTAAAACAGCAAGCTCATAATATATTCTGATTGCCTGACCTT